>NZ_JAPTFO010000188.1:0-1611 GCF_030985515.1 Stenotrophomonas sp. Sm10 | reverse complement strand
CTGCGGCATGGATGCCGCGGCCAAGCCCCTATGGACGGGTTAACGGCGTCCCCCGCAACCGGACCCACCCCGGCATCCCTCAGTAGCCCGGCTTTTGACGTTGCTGTTGAGGTTGCCGGCCAGCGGCCGGCACTACCGCAGGTGCTGGGTGCAACCCTGCAAAGAAACCCCACCCTACGCCAGCGTCGGTTGTGCATTCGGCCCCCGCACACTACGATCCTGCGGTTCGCGCGCACAGGCGCGCGCCCGTATTCCTGCTGAGTGCCCCGTGCGCCGCATCTGCCAACCCGAGGTATCCATGGTCATCAAACCGCGTGTCCGCGGCTTCATCTGCGTCACTACCCACCCGACTGGCTGCGAAGCCGCGGTCAAGCAGCAGATCGACTACATCCGCGCGCGCCCGCCGATCCAGAACGGCCCCAAGCGCGTGCTGGTGATCGGCGCCTCCACCGGCTACGGCCTGGCCGCACGCATTACCGCCGCGTTCGGCAGTGGCGCGGCAACGCTGGGCATCTTCTTCGAACGCCCGGGCAGTGAATCCAAGCCGGGTACCGCCGGCTGGTACAACTCGGCCGCGTTCCACAAGTACGCCGACGAAGCCGGCCTGTATGCCAAGAGCATCAACGGCGATGCCTTCTCCGATGAGGTGAAGGCGAAAACCATCGAGATGATCAAGGCCGATCTCGGCCAGGTCGACCAGGTCGTGTACAGCCTGGCTGCACCGCGCCGCAAGCACCCCAAGACCCGCGAGATCATCAGCTCCACGCTGAAGCCGATCGGCGAGCCGATCACCCTGCGTGGCCTGGATACCGACAAGGAAGTGATCACCGAGACCACTCTGCAGCCTGCCACGCCGGAAGAGATCGCCGGCACCGTTGCGGTGATGGGTGGCGAAGACTGGCAGATGTGGATCGACGCGCTGGCCGATGCCGGCGTGCTGGCCAACGGCTGCACCACCACGGCCTTCACCTACGTGGGCGAAGAGATCACCCAGGCGATTTACTGGAACGGCTCGATCGGCGCCGCCAAGAAGGACCTGGACACCAAGGTGCTGGGCCTGCGCGAGAAGCTGGCGAAAATCGGCGGCGACGCGCGCGTGTCGGTGCTGAAGGCCGTGGTGACCCAGGCCAGCTCGGCCATTCCGACCATGCCGCTGTACCTGTCGCTGCTGTTCAAGGTGATGAAGGAAAAGGGTACTCACGAAGGCTGCATCGAGCAGCTCGACGTGCTGTACGACATCCTTTACGGCGGCAGGGCCGATGGCACGGCGGTCGACCGCCTGCGCCACGATCTGGTCGATGGCGATGGCCACACCGTTGCGCTGGTCGACGAGGAAGGCCGCCTGCGTGCCGACTACAAGGAAATGGCGGCGGACGTGCAGGGCAAGGTGGTCGCGCTGTGGCCGCAGGTGACCAACGAGAACCTGTACGAAATCAGCGACCTGGCTGGCTACAAGGCCGACTTCCTGCGCCTGTTCGGTTTTGGCGTGGAGGGCGTCGACTACGAGGCCGACGTCAATCCGGACGTGAAGATCGACAACCTGGTCGACATGACCTGATCAACGAAAAGGCCGGCGAAAGCCGGCCTTCTCTTTGTGTAGAGCCGCGCCCC
>NZ_JAPTFO010000187.1:0-1697 GCF_030985515.1 Stenotrophomonas sp. Sm10 | reverse complement strand
GGTAGAGCATTTTTAAAGACTAGTATTTCGATTATTAAACAGTTTGATAAGATGTCTCTTCCTTATCGTGCCTTGATGAATCACTGGAGACTCTTTCAAAAGGACAGACGTAGGTTATCTTGTAAATCATTTCACTCGAAGACCTTCTGTCACCACCTAAGTTCACATGAAGTCATTGAGAAATAAGCCATAATAAAAAGGACTATCAAGTCCTCTTATAGATTTTCACATTAACCCACTAAATACTTATACAAGAAAACAGCACAAGCAGATGCAATAAATGGTATGATAACTGGCACAAATGCATACCACCATTGTGAATTTTTTTCTTCTTCCCCTGTAATTGAGTTTGGAAGGAAAGTATATACAAGACGAGGTCCAAGGTCACGCGCAGGATTAAGTGCTGGCCCTACACCCCCACCAAAAATCATCACAAGTCCTACTGTCAAAAGTCCTAATACAATAATAGCGCTAGTCATAGCACCACCGGTTTGGATTGAGGCTTGGGCTTCAACGGCCGAACGATTATAACCTGCTTGTGTATATTGGGCAATCATTTGCTCAACAACTTGTGAACCATAATAGTGTTTTGTCAAGAACATTGTTCCAAAGACGAAGATAAATGATCCAAAGAACTCACTCAAGCCACCATGGATCCAAGCCATATTTCGATTTTCTTCGTCGCTAACTGTTGCAAATGTACTAAGAATCAAATGATCACTTTCAATTGTATTATATTTTTTATACTGTGTAACAACAATAATCAATTGTCCAATAATTGCACCTAAAAATTGCGCAGTAACATATTGAATAACTTGACCCCACTCAAAGTAACCGCTTGCTGCCAAGCCAACTGTAATAGCTGGGTTGAGATGACTACCAGAAATGCTCGCAAACATAAGAACTGAAACCATTACTCCAAAACCATAACCTAGAGCAACCATCAATCTATTAACCTTACGATCACCGTTTCCATTTGCTACAACATTTGTAACAACACCATTACATAAAATAACTAAAATTGCCGTTCCAAGAAATTCTGCGATATACTTCATAGTCCATGTGATATCCATGTCTCATTTCCTCCTTTTATCTATGGAATTATATCAAACTACACCTGAAAAGTAAAGATAAGCTAGTTTTAGTCGTTAAACTATTGAATTAGTTCCCTCCTCATAATCTTGAAATTAGTCGCATTATAATCAATAATTATTAGAATATAATCAATTTTAGCCTAATATCAATCCTACCTATACTATCATACAGGCCGTTTATCATAATAACTCAACAAACCTTTATCACATATCTTACAAAATAAGCTTGCTGGTTAACAGACTAGTTTTCACTTAACAAGGACTTTTTTGACATAAATTCCTTCTATTAGTAAAACTTAAAAAATCAAAAACCATCACTCTAATATAGTTTTAGTTCTATTCATGATCTACTATAAGGAAAAAAATCATTTTTCCCGAGTTTCCATTCATTTTACTTATCACCGAGTGCAGTCACGTAGTTGTAGGCTTCGATGCCAGCTATGGCACCATCCCCTACGGCTGTTGTGATTTGGCGAAGGTCTTTCTGGCGGACATCCCCAATAGCAAAGATACCTGGAATACTTGTCGCCATCTTATCATTTGTAATTACCCAACCGTCTTGGTCAGTAATATCGAGACCTGTCAAGTAACCTGAAACAGGAT
>NZ_JAPTFO010000186.1:0-1719 GCF_030985515.1 Stenotrophomonas sp. Sm10 | reverse complement strand
ATTTTTGGATATTTCATTCTCTCATTATACCATAAATAGTACATAGCTTGCTAATCCTTTGAAAACAGTGGACGTCTAGCGTGTTAACCAAAAGTGAATACGATATTGAATACGACTTTACTTTTAGCTGGAGCGGATGAAATCCATGAGCTGGTCAACTACTTCAACACGTTGATTATCATTGATGTGGGTATACATATCAAGAGTGATTTGAACATTATTGTGACCGAGTCTATCTGAAATAATTTTTGCTGCAACACCAGCTTCAAAAAGGAGAGAAGCATGTGTATGCCTAAATCCGTGAGGCGAAATTTTTTTAAGCTTATTGTGTTTACGAAAGAATCTGCTAAGTTTCACTTTCATAGTTGCAGCTAAAAGCCATCCACCGCTATTATTCGTAAAGATATAATTCGAATCATGTTGGTATGCTTTACCAACTTGGAAATATTCTTTTATTTGCTGTCGTTTCCAGACTTTCAATACACTCAGAGTTTCATCATCTAATGTGATAACCCTCTTACTCCTTTTGGTTTTAGGATCCTGGACAGTTTGTTTTTTACCAATCACGACAGCCGTGCGAGAAATGCTTAACCGTTTATTTTCAAAGTCAACATCTGACCACATGAGTCCGATAGCTTCTCCAGTTCTCAATCCTGAAAAAGCGAGTAAGTGGAAAAAAGTGTAGTCTACTGGTTTGCAATTTGCTTTGTAAACTTTAAGGAACTCGGTTAGTTCCTGTTTTGTATAGTAGTTTTCTTTGCCCTTTAATGGCCTATTTTTAGGCTTGATAATCTTGTCTAAAGGATTTGACTTAATGATGTCAATAGAGGTGGCATACTTGAAAATACGACTGATTACAGAGTAGTAATTGGCATATAGGATATAGCGATTACTTAACTTGATAGCAACCTTCTGACAATAAGCTACACTGATCTGTTGAATCTTCATATCTGTAAAATATGAGTCAATCATAACATCAAGTTTCTTCTTAGTATTCTGATAAGTTGTTGGTTTTACAGTGCTCTTATAGCTATCAAGCCACAAATCAGCGACTTCAGCAAATGTAGGGTTCTGGAAATCTTCGTTGTTTGAAAAACCATTCTCTTCAACATCTAAGAGAAGGTCACGTTCGGCAACCTTTGCCTCTTTAATGGTTTTAAAACCACGGCGTGTTGTCCGTTTTTCTTTTCCAGTAGCAGGGTCTATGCCCAGGTATGTTTGAAAGAGATATCTAGTCTCTCCTTTTTTTGTAATGTATTTTTTTATCATAAAAAGTCCTTTCTTTTCGATTGCTTGCCCGCATAGTTGAAAAGGTGTAGAACTTATGATAAACTATAAGTGTATTTTTTTATCATCCTTTCCATTGCTTGCTCGATGGAAAGTTGAATCCTCACACTCAAAGTTTTGCGATGGAGAGTGTGGGGATTTTTTTATTTTTTAAGTTCTTTTAACAAGGAGATTATCTCTTCATTTTGTTGAATGATAATCTGATTTTGTTGTATTTGAACTTTTTCAAACGCTCCAGGACCACTTGCATTTGCTAAAGCTATAGCTTTACTATTTAACACATTTCCAATATAAGCAACTTGCTCAGGATATTTTTCATAAATATGAACCATATCATTTTCTTCAAAATATGGGAGAGCATCTTCATAATATTTTTGTTTTTGAGAGTCTTTTTTTGAAATTTTATCTTTTCCACCAAACAATGCCATAAGT
>NZ_JAPTFO010000185.1:0-1768 GCF_030985515.1 Stenotrophomonas sp. Sm10 | reverse complement strand
CAAAATGAGTTGATAGATATAATGTTTTATCAAGGTTTTTAATTATGCTTTCATTTTAATACTATACATTAAAATTGTCAAGTGTTTTATAAAATAATTTACTAACTCTTTAACTTAACTAATTAAAAAGGAGGAGGTCACATGAGCCAACAACATCGTAAGTGGAACGAGCTCGTAAAGGAGCGAATTGAAAAACGTGGGTGGTCGCAGACGGACCTGGCTACCGTCGTAGGTGTTAGTCCGTCAGCCATCACGCAACTTTTCAAAGATGGCAAAGGAAGTGATGACTTGAAGCTTCGCATTAATAAAAAATTGCGAATCAGCGAGTCGTGGGAGAAGTTTGAGGAATAGGAGGAAGAACATGAACGAAGTTATTAAAGTGACTGTGAATGACAATCAAGAACCGATTGTCTCAGCAAGACAATTACACAAAACCCTTGAAGTCAAGACAAGATTTAGCCAATGGGTGGAACAAAACTTTAAAGGGTTTGAAGAAAATTACGATTTTGCAAGTGTAGTTACAACTACGGTTGTAAATAACGGAGCAATGAGAGAATTGCAAGACTATGCTTTATCATTGGACACTGCAAAACACTTAGCAATGATGTCGAAAACCGACAAAGGAAAAGAAGTCAGACAGTACTTCATTCAAGTAGAAAAAGACTTTAACAGTCCTGAGAAGATTATGGCAAGAGCCCTGCTCATGGCGGATAAGAAGATTCATAAACTGGAGACGCAGATTGAAGCGGACAAACCCAAAGTCCTCTTTGCAGACGCAGTAAGTGCAAGTCATACATCTATCTTGGTAGGCGAACTTGCCAAACTCATTAGCCAAAACGGCTACAAAATTGGAGCCAATCGCCTCTTTTCTTGGATGCGTGAAAATGGCTACCTGATTAAGCGCAAAGGTTCAGACTGGAACATGCCAACCCAACGTAGCATGGACTTGAAACTCTTTGAAATCAAGGAAACAAACGTGCAACACGCAGATGGACATATCAGCGTGAACAAGACACCAAAAGTCACTGGCAAAGGACAACAGTATTTTATCAACAAGTTCTTGAGTGAAGAAGAAGTAGCGGAGTAGGAAAATGAGACCAAGAAGATATCCGTATAGCGGAAAAATAAAAAAGCCTATCAATTTACAGATAGACTTAGAAAAATTCAAGCGTCTTAGCTATGAAGCCATTCATGATACTTCTCAAGTAACTCAATAGTAGTTATTGCAGAAGTTAAACTACTGACCATTCCAAGTTGCAATCCGTCTGTATGGTCAATCTGTTTAGTAGCTTCATTAGCTTTAGCAGCAATATCTTGCATATCTTCAGCTGTTAAAGATTCTCGAAAATCTTTAAAGGATTTCATAAAATCACCTCCTTTCTGACTATATTATAGCAGAAATGGAGATTAGAAATAGAAAGGAGACTGTATGACAGACTTTAAAAATTTAGATTGTCAATTCATCTTTCAGGAATCCAACTGATGACTACACAGCTGTTAGTAATAGCTTTATCAACGATCCTGCGTTAGATTTTACAGCTGTTGGCATCATGATGGTAGTGCTGGCTAATCACCCAAACTGGCAAGTCTATCCGGAAGAAATAGCTAAGCGGAAAGGTGTTAGTCGTCCAACTATTAGTAAATATTTCAAAATATTGGAAGATGCTGGGTATTTACGTCAAGTTAGGCGAAAGCCTCCAGGCCGTGGAGGAAGTCATGTATTTCGATTTTTCTCTGATAGAAAAATATCTGATTTCCAGTTTGATAT
>NZ_JAPTFO010000184.1:0-1791 GCF_030985515.1 Stenotrophomonas sp. Sm10 | reverse complement strand
TTCTAATATCGTACCTCTTTGTACATCTGAATCTTTAGTTACAAGTTCATCGTCCACTTGAACTACATTTACTACTTTATTATTTTTATTACTATATGTCTTAAATGCTTTAATACCATTAAAATCATAACCAACTATAGCGTTCCCATTAGTAACATTAACATCACTTAGCACATCAGATAGTCGACCTGAATTTTCAACTTCTCCTGAATTATCCCAAAGATTACCAACGACTCCACCAACTTTACCAAAATGTTTCACATTATTAACATTACCTTCAACATAGCTATTACTGATTGTCGCTCTATCATCAACAACTCCCGCTATACCACCAACAATTTGGTCTCCTTGATTAGCATTTGTCGCCATATCAATAGACGAAACTGATCTATCAATTGAAGCTCTAGCTCCTGAAAGTTTACCAACTAAACCACCTATTTGATAAGTAGCCTTTGTGTCATAAGTATTAGTTATTCTACCAGTATAACTACTATTCAAGATTTTAGAATCTGTAACTTGTGAAACTAAACCACCAATGCCACGTTCACCAGCAATTACACCAGATGAGTGAACATTAGTAATGTTAGTACCATTTTTCGCTTCTTTCGCTATTGTAGCAGCATCTTCTTTAGAAGAAACATTTGCTTCTTTTATTGAAAGATCTCGAATATTAGCATGATTTAAAACGTTAAATAACGGTTTTTTCAGGTTATATACAGCATAGTTCTTATCCTTGTTTGAACCTATTAATGTACCACTAAATTCGTGATTAATATAACTTTCTTGACCTTCCAAAAGTTCTACTTCACGAGCATCCATAGTCGCCCCTAGACGAAATGTACCATGTGGGTTACTATTCATATCATCTACAAGATTTTTAAATGATGTATAAACACCATTTTCACTACTTACCGTCTTAGGTAGGTAGTATGTATAATTATCTAATACTCTATCATTTTCATGTTGTATCAAATTATTTACGCGAGCCACTATTTTATAGACTTCTCTATTATCTTTATTATCATTAGTAATACTTTCAACTGGAAGCATTACATCCTTAAAATTCTCTGACTTAACTTTCATAAAGTAATTTGAAGAGATGTTTGGCACACTTGAAAGTGAAGTTACATGACGATACTTATCTCCTTCTTTCGAATATAGTTCAACAGAAGAAATATTTCTAAGTTCTAATTTTTTAACAATTTCTTTCTCTTCTTTAGTGTCATCTTTTTTCTCATCTCTATGACGTTCAAGAGCATCATATTTAGGTGTAATTTCTTTACCGTTTATAATACTTCTAATCCAAGCTAATTGTGTTGGAGATAAAATCAATCCTCCTGAACGATTTTCAGCTCCATTTTGGTGTATACCAATGACTTCTCCTTTAGAGTTAAAGATTCCTCCACCACTCATACCAGCTTTTCCACCTTGGTATTGGACACCATAAGTATTATTAGCGTATTTTTGTTCCATTTCTACAGTAGTATCTTTTAAGTGAGTATACTGCCCAGCAGGATATCCATGAACATTTAGTTTGTCATTAACATTTACTTTCGAGTAATTTTCTACTAAGTTGGCATACTGTCTTCTAGTAGATTCAGGTAATTTAATAACTGCTAAATCGTAGATAAAGCCTTTTGGATAATCTTTTTGATTATAGAAGTGAATATCATCTGAAGTGAATGAACCTTTTTGTCCATCAGGTGACTGCCATTCATATGTGTTTTTAGCTTTATCTCCCCTAAACTCACCAGTAGTGTTATCTGAAGAATTAATAATAAAATTATGCGC
>NZ_JAPTFO010000183.1:0-1802 GCF_030985515.1 Stenotrophomonas sp. Sm10 | reverse complement strand
GAGAATAAACAACTCAAAGAATATAATTTTTTATTTCCGAGCAGAAAAAGAGAGAATGGCAAGGGAGTAAAAATTTGTCATATTTCAAGAACCCAAGTGTATAAAATTTTAAAAGAAGCTGGGAATAAATGTGGGATTGAAAATATAGGAACCCACTCAATGAGAAAAACATTCGGCTATCATCATTATAAAAAGAATGGTGATGTAGCTATTCTACAAAGAATATTTAACCATTCAACACCAGAGATTACACTTGGATATATCGGCTACACTCAAGACGAACTAGACCAGAGTATACTAACATTTGACTACTAAATAGCCGTTCTATTTTACATAATGAGAAAATGTAAATTCAAAAACAGAAAACAGGCCTATCCCCTTGATATAAAAGGGATTCTAAAAAGTGCTCGAAAGTCACAAAATAGAAGATATGTTAAATATATGGCGCCAAAAAAGAGAGGAAAAACAGATGAATCAAAGCAAAGATTACACTCCATTTCTACAGGATAACTTTATTATCTTTAACAAAAATGGTATAATAGAGATGAAGAAAATACCAGACTTTGGTAGCGTGGTATTTACTAGTCAAGATGGCAACATTGTCCAGATTGAAACAACAATTAAAGAAAGATAGCTGACTAGACAACTAGAGGCGTAACATTAAAGCTAAGTAGCTTTTTTGTTGCGTCTCTTTTTGTTTTGAGAAAGAGGAATTAATGAGGAATAAAGACCCAGTAGAGAGTTGAAACCAATAAGCACAATCACAAAGAACTAAAAGAAATGAGGAATAAAAGAACATGGAAACATTACAAACTATTGAAACTAAAATTGACAAACTGATTGAACAGAATAAGAAAGCTATTGAGACGACTGAGGAGGAACTGGTTAAAGCAAACCAAGCTGTTTCAGACGCTCAAGCCAAACTTGTACAGGCTCAAAAAGAAATCAACTCAGAAAAATATGTTGAAGCAAAAGGTGACCTATGGACGGCAGAACGTACAAAAGAATTTCATGAGGGACGTTTGAAAGAATTAACTAGAGATCCATTAGTTACCTATGAAGAATATCATGCGTTGATTGCAGATATCTTTAGATTAGCCGATGAAGAGCAGGATACTTTCTTCACTCCAGCAGTTGCCAAACTAATGGAAATTATAACACTTGGAGATAATGCTATTAAGGCAAGGGAACGTGTAAACGAGGTTCTTAAAAAACTTGAAAAGGATATCTCTAAAAATAATGAAGATTATAAAAAAGCTAAGAACGGCTGGATTTTAAGTGATTTCTTTTCAGGTTTATCTTATACACCAAGAAACGCCCTATACGGATATCAGTATAGTTTGAAAGAAATGGCTGAGAATTTCAAAAAGGGGCAAAGTTAAAAAAGCCCCCTCCCCCCTTCAGCTATCCCCCTACTAACAAATAGAAAGATGAGGTATATAGAATGACCCTACCTACTGGTAAGATTGATTTAAACGAATATGGAAATCATTTAGCTGAAAAGGCTAGTGAAATTTATGAAGAGAGAGGTAAGCGAGTAACTCAGCGCTTAGATAATCTTAGAGAAGAAGCATTATCAAGAGCTGGCAAGTGGCAAACTGTCCTAGATCGTTCTGGTGAACTATTAAAAGAACAGAAGGAAAGAAAGAGAGAACAAGAGATTGGACGCTTGACGGAAGAGAAGCGTAAAGAGATTGACAGAGAAGTCAGTCAGCGTTTATCAATGCCAGATGAACACCAGCAGAAACTTAACAAAGGGATGAGTGAAATGCTGAAAGATTTATTTTAAAGAGTCCATAAAA
>NZ_JAPTFO010000182.1:0-1830 GCF_030985515.1 Stenotrophomonas sp. Sm10 | reverse complement strand
TTTCAAGGCTTGTTCAAGTTCGGCTAGCTTCGCTTTAGCTACTGTTGTAGCAACTTCACGTTGTGTTAATTCTTGATTAGCTTCAGCCAGCTTACTTTGTGCTGCGGCCAAAACATTTACAGCTTCATCACGTGACGCTTTTGCCATATCCAATGCAGCTACTTTATCTGCATGTGACGCTGTCACTGTTGCTAATGTGTTTTCAGAGGTTTCAAGCGCTGTTTGAGCATTTGCCAATTCAGCTTTTGCGGTTACCAATTTAGCTTCAGCTTCAGCTGTTTGACGTGGTGTCGCTACCAATGCATCATATGTAGCCTTCGCTTGTTCAAAACGTGTTTGGGCAGCCTGTGCTTGCACTGTTGCGGTTACCAAGGCGGCTTGTGCTGCTCGGTCAGCAACTTCTGCTGCTTGCTTATCTGGAATTCCCAAATCAGGCACATTCTTGCTAGGGTCTAGCACCTTTTTATTGAAATCAACTAAGTCATGTTCTGGTACTAAAAGTACATGAGTTTCAGTCATTGGGATTTCACCGAAACCTTGGTCTGTATGATTTAAAGTGATAGCAAGACCCAATGATGGTTGCTTAATTAATGACCCAGCATGTCCATATGAGCCATTGCTTTCACCTTCGTAAAGGAAATTGTCAATATTATCGGCAATTAATTGATACAATTCTGATTTCGTTGCTTCAACCTTATCACCAACTTTGTAAAGGCTATTACCATTGTCATCAAGTTTGAATGCTGAATTGATATAACCACCAGCTAAGTTTTCATAGGGATTCATCATATTTTTTTTACTATACCAATAGCCCATTTCTTTTGCAGCTTCATTGATAGCTTTCATATCATGTCCACTAAATGGGTCGTGGTTCTTGTCATATTTTGCAGCTACTAAGCTGGCAAATTTAATAGCATCTGTGTTAACAACAAGTTTTGGTTGACCAAGTTGTGCACGAACATCATTAACCAAATAAGCCATATATTGACTCAATTCAGTTTGTAATTCAAGTGGAAGATTTTCAATATCATATTTGACACCAGTTGTATCCGGTGTGAATGTGTCAAAATAAGCTTTATTCAATTTGTGTGATTCAGCTTCTGAAGCAATTACTTTATCAACAGCTTTACTAAGAGCTGCCATGTCGTCTTTTGGAGCTTCAAACAACAAGTATTTAAGATTTTGCTTAAACTCATCACTCATTACGATATGAGTTGGGTGATTAAATTCAGCATCTTTAAGTGCTTGAGCTGTTTCATCAGCTTTTACTTTCGCTGTGTCAACTGCAGTTTTAGCAACTTGAGCAGCTTGGTCTGCTTTTTCAACATTGATTTCAGCTTCTTTTGTATCAGCTTCAAGGTTGACATCATTTTGCTTAGCGGTTTCGACAGTCTCTTTAGCTTGCGATACTTTACTAGTATTCTCAGCTAGTGTAGCTTGTGCATTAGTAACACCTTGTTTAGCTACCTCAACTTCCTTAGCACTATTATCAACTGCTGTTTGTTTTTCAGACTGAATTTGTGTCGCTTCATCAACCGCTTTCTGAGCTTGGTTCACATTACCTTGTGCTTTATTAACAGCTTCTTGTGCTTGCGACTGACTAACCTCTTTGGTGGTTACATCCGTTTTCGCAGTTTCAACAGCTTCTTTAGCAGGCTGTACTTTAGCTTCAGCTATTGGGATAGCCTCTTTAGCCACCTGCATATTAGTATCTGTAGCTAGGGCTACGACCGTTTCTGCTTTTGCAACAGCATCTTGTGCTGTTGTGGTATTCGCTTTAGCAGTGTCTATAGCCTGCTTTTTACTGTCAACCACAGACTGGGCTTTTGC
>NZ_JAPTFO010000181.1:0-1841 GCF_030985515.1 Stenotrophomonas sp. Sm10 | reverse complement strand
GTTAAAAAAAGTACCGTACCAAAAATAAACGTTGTCATATCAAGGGTTCAGTACAGTTAGTACAGTTAGTACAGTTTTTTTTGTTGTTTTATACTACGCACCTTTTTTTAGTTTATTTTTGATATTTTATTTTTTATTTTTATATATTATATATTTAAGTGTACTAAGAGTACTAAGTGTACTAAAGTATTGATATGAAAGCATTTATAACTCTGGTATACCGTACTAGACCCGTACTATTTTAAATTCTTTCATATCCACGTTCTTTTTTGTCTTTCTCTAGATTCTCTTTTTCCCCTCTACCATTATTATAGGCATCAAAATGCCAAGGGTTTGAAACTAAGTGAGGGTTAAAATCACCAAAAAATACTTTCCCTTTGGGTATGGTTACCTTTTTTGGTTTAAATGTTTTAGGTAAAATTTGTTTTATTTGCTTATGTAAAGCAATTTCATTTAAAAAGTAATTTTTGTTTTGGTGTTGTTTGCAATATGCTTTAAAACACTCAAAAACATAGCCATTAGGAACGTATCTACACTTGATAACATCATCATTGAAAAACCTATCTACAAAGTCAGCCACTGGATTATTTTCTTTGTACGCTTCATCAAGAAAGCTTACTGATTTTTGAGGTTCAACATCTTTAAAAGGTGTTTCAATGGCAAGCTTAACAAAATACTCTAATACTTGCTTGCGACTTACATAGTCGTTTTTTATTCGTTTGTCTGGTTTTCCTTTAAGTTCGCTAAACGATAGCACCCTAAAGCGTCTATTAATAGCTTTTTTATCTGCATTCATTCTAGGGAAGCCATTAGATGACTGAACAACAGTCATTTTTAAACGTGTTGTGTAAGGTCGTTTTCCCTTGTCCTCTATTTTTATTGGGTCGCCAGTTGCTAAACTAAAAACAATAGATGTATCTTTAATAACTACGTCTTTCTGAATATCGTCACCGATAACCACTGATTTTCCGATAAGAATAGACGTGTCAAAACGCCCAGCGGTGGCATCAATTTTAAAACTGGCTATGTTTTCAGCTCCTACTAAGTTTTCTAGCAAAGTTTGGAACGTTCCTTTTCCAGTTCCCCCCTCACCATAAAGCCAGAAAATATTCTCTAAGGTTTTGCCCGTGATTGTTGCCCTAATGATTTGTATAGCTAAGTCGTAACTCTCTTTGTCATTATTAAAAAGTCCTTTTAGCCATTCTGTGGGTTTCCAGCCATTGATGATTGGTTCTTCTGCATTGGGATTGTACCCTACTTTTACTTTTCTGGTTACGATAATATAGGGGTCAAACTGAAAAAATTCGCCCGTGTTATTGTTGTAAAGCTCGTTCCCCACGACTACAAAATTATCCTGTTTATCTTTCAAAGGAACGCTATGAGATATTTTATAAAGTGCATCATTAGATTGTCTTTCTGTAATATTCGGGTGGATAGTTACCAAAAGGTCTTGTAAAAACTCGTTATCCTCTGAGTAAACCCCACTATCTGGGTCGTAAAAAAATAATGGCGCTCTTTGTCCTTTCCTCTCGGGTCTAATTCGTACAAAGCGGATATATCTTTTTAAAAAGTCCGCACAACGCAGTGAAGTTGTGGGGACTACTTCCTTTTTAGCCTTTTCCCCCAGCTTAATTGCATCCGCCTCTACTTTTTTTCGTCTTAATTCCCCATTATTCTCGTCTTCTTCTGCTTCTGCTAGCTTAAGTAACGCATCAGGGCTATTCATGTAAGTCTCGTAAGCTTTTTGATATGCTATTTCTTTCTTTTTTTCTAAAATGCTTATAAACTGTTCTCTAATACCCTTGAACGTTTTTAGATAGCCATCTTCATCAAATAAAGAT
>NZ_JAPTFO010000180.1:0-1904 GCF_030985515.1 Stenotrophomonas sp. Sm10 | reverse complement strand
AATGATTCAAAATCTGCTTTATGTTCTCTGACTAGTCGTGTGACAGTATGGTGCTTGACCTCAGCACATTCAGAGATTATCTCGCTTGTTGTGTACGGCTCTTTCTTGCCGTCCATGTAAACAATGTTCATGCTGTACCTCCTTAATAGTCTTTTGCTAGCCATTCCATGACTTTAGCATAAACTCCGTTCTTAAACTCTCCGCCTTTGACAATACGGCGATAAGTTACAGCAGTTACACCAATGGCTTCAGCCGTTGCCTTAGCCGTCAACATATTATCCGCCTGCTTTCTGCGGACGGCTTTCGCTTGGTCTTGTGTAATTTGCATAAAAGACCTCCTTTCCAAAAAGTGCTGTTTTATTTCACTTTTTTACTTTATGGTGTCATTATATAGCACTTAATTTTATTTGTCAACAGAAAGTGCTGTTTTATTTCACTTTGAAATATGTTATAATTTCATCGTAAGATAAAGAAAATAGGTAAAACATGGAAACACAAGAAAATAGGCTTAAAATCCTCAGAAAAGAAAAAGGGTTCACTCAAGCCAAATTAGCAAATGAAATAGGAGTTTCAAAGCGTACCATTATAGCTTGGGAAAATGATGAACGCCAAATCAAATCTGACAAAGCGCAAAAACTAGCAGATTTTTTTGAAGTGCCCATTGGGTATCTACTGGGATATAGTGATTATAAAGACATGGATTCTTATTTTGAGAGCATAGAGGAATCAAAGGAGTTGGATGTTGATATACTTAACTCTATTGATACTATTGGTGAAAAAAACTTACCAACAGTGATGGAATATTTTAAAAAAGAATTTATCAAAGAATACTCACAAATTGAGCAACTAAAAAACGGAGAATCTATCGACGGATGGAATATAGAAGATTCTGTTTCTGTTGCGATGAGAAATGTATTAGAAAACCTTTGGGGATTGCCTGACAGTGTGGTTAAATTGCTTCTTTTTTGGGGTACTCTCAAAGATAACGAAAGAGAAGAATTATATAAATTGATTGAAATATTGGCTTTTAATAATCTATCGAATAGCCAAGACTAACCCACGCGCATAGAGGAGAAACAAACATGAAAAAGAAAATTATTGTTGCATTGGTCGCATTGCTAGTTATTGGTGGTGGTTCAGCTTATTATTTCCTAAGTTACGCCCCTCACCAAGAGGCTGTCACAAACTTTAATAAAGCTGTTAAGACAGTTAAGGCAAAGAATAAGACGCTAAAAAGTGAGATTGCCAAAGCTGAAAAGCTCGTTAAGTCAAACCAGAAGCCACTAGATGTAAAGACTTTAGACAACCTAAAAACAGCAGTAGCAACCGCCAAAAGTGACCTAAGGAAAATCCCAAAGGTAGCAGATAAAACCGAAGCTATCAAGAAACAAACCAAGTCGCTTAATCAACCAATAGATTATTCAAAAGCTACTCAGTCTTTAGCTGATAGTTCTTTAGCATATACAAATAGTGTTAAGCAACTAGCCCAAATCACCAATCCACGTCAAAGTTTTGTAGAGGAGCGCTTAAAAGAGATTGATACAGTTACAGGTATTCAGTCAGTGACAGAAAGCAATGACCCTAATGGAAACCTAAATAAACAAGGTGGTTATACTGCCTCAATCTACTTTACTGATAACCAGGTAACTGAAGCTGTAGAAGGTGCTGATATTGTAGATAAAGGGACAGACGCCGGCGGAAACATTGAAGTTTATAAAACCTCTGATGAAGCCAAATCCCGTAACACCTACCTAAGCGCCTTTGATGGTCAAGGCATTCTAAACCCTGGCTCTCATTACGTTTATGGGACGGTTGTCATTCGTACGTCAAAACACCTTACTGCAAGTCAGCAAACGGCGTTAACTGAGAAAATCTATAATAAGCTGATTGAAATAAAGTAACAC
>NZ_JAPTFO010000017.1:0-65715 GCF_030985515.1 Stenotrophomonas sp. Sm10 | reverse complement strand
GGCCCGGCGCTACCCGCGGTGACGCTGCCGCCTCACCGCTGCGGGGTAATCACCTGTGTCGGCAATCGCGCCGGCGGTGCCGGATTCGGCACCCAGATCGCGACGCCGGCGGCGCGCTTCTGCGTGGTCGGAATACCGATGCCGACGCCGCCACCCACATGCGAGCCGAACGTGCCGGCGCCCACCGACATGCCCACCGGCGAGCCACTGCTGCCCACGCCCATCAGCACCACGCCATTGGCGCCCAGCGCGGCGGCCTCACGCTTCAGGCGTGCCACGGCGGCATCGGTCTGGCCCTGTGTGCCGAAGCCGACGGCGGACGCCGATTCCAGCTGGGCGATTTCCTGGGAACCGGCCGGAGGCGTCGAATAGATCTGCACCAGTGCCGGATCGATGGGTGCGCGGGCGCGGCCCAGCATCACCTTGGAGGTGCTGGCACAGCCGGCGGCGACCAGCAGGATGGCCGCCAACGCGGCCCAACGGATGTTCATGGCACGACCCCTGTAGGACTGGTTGCGATCATCGGCGGGCCACTCTGAATCGGCGCCAACACCCGGGCCAGGGCACGCACGGCAGCACGCTAGCACGCCGGGGGTGACAGCCCCGCCAACGGCAGTAGGCGACGGCAGCGGGAACGTCTATGGTTGGGGCAGGAACCAACTGCGGGAGAGTGGCATGGGCGTGATCAGTCTGTTGTGGGGCGTACTGGCGCTGTTGTGGATGATCCTGGCGCTGATTCCACTGCTCGGCTGGGGCAACTGGTTCCTTATCCCGTTCGCTGCGGTGGGCGCGGTCATCGCCGCGCTGGGCATCCTGTTCACCCACCCGAGCAAGCGTGGCCGGGCCTGGGCCGGCCTGGTCCTGAACGGCATCGTGGTGGTGGTGGGCATCCTCCGCCTCGGCCTGGGTGGTGGCGTCATCTGAGCCCGCGCCCGGGTGCGACAGGGCGTCGCAGGCGCACGGCCGATGGCCGGGCGGGGGCGTACAATGAATGGCTGCGCGAGCCCCCCGCGTGCCTGTGAATCCGCGCCCGGCGCGGCTGCCCCATGATCATCCGACCCCGTCCCCACGGCTGGCAACTGCTGTACATCCTGCGCGGTTCGATCGTCAAAGCGATCGCGCCCAAGGTGCTGGCCATCCTGATCCTGTCCATCGCCGTGGCTGCGGTGGTGGAACTGGCGCCGCCGACCGGCATCGAACGCGTGTCGGTCACGCCGTTCACGCTGCTCGGCTTGGTGCTGTCGATCTTCCTCAGCTTCCGCAACAGCGCCTGCTACGAGCGCTGGTGGGAAGGCCGCAAGCTGTGGGGCCAGCTGGTCTACGAATCGCGTTCGCTGGCCCGCCAGGTGAACCTGCTGCTGGCCAATGACACCGGCCGCCGTCGCCGCATCGCCTACGTCACCACCGCGTTCGCCCACGCCCTGGCCGGGCGCCTGCGTGGGCGCATCGTGGCGCTGATGGCCCTGCCGTGGCTGGACAAGCGCCAGCGCGAACAGCTGGGCCAGCGCGAGAACGTGCCCGACGCGCTGCTGGCGATGATCGCCGCCGAACTGGCCCAGGCGCTGCGCAGCGGTGAGCTCGATCCGATCCTCTACACCCAGCTGGAAGAGCGCCTGCACGCGATGTCGTCGATCCAGGCCGGCTGCGAGCGCATCCTCACCACGCCGCTGCCGTTCGCCTACACCCTGCTGCTGCACCGCTGCGCGTGGATGTTCTGCGTGCTGCTGCCGTTCGGCCTGGCCAGTTCGCTGGGCTGGGGCACGCCGGTGCTGTCGGCGGTGCTGGCTTATGCCTTCTTCGGCCTGGACCAGCTGGGCGAAGAAATGGAAGACCCGTTCGGCCTGGAGCCGAACGACCTGCCGCTGGACGCGCTGGTGCGCACGATCGAGATCGACCAGCTCGACGCGCTCGGCGAACGCCCATTGCCCGAACCCCTGCTGCCGCAGGGCTACCTGTTGCAATAGCCACTCCTCGGAGCCTGCCATGTCCCACCCGCTTTACCGCCCGCGCCGCATGCGCCATGACGAGTTCTCGCGCCGCCTGATGCGCGAGAACACGCTGACCACCGACGACCTGATCTACCCGGTGTTCGTGCACGAACTGGCCGGCCGCACCGCAGTGCCGTCGATGCCGGGCGTGGAGCGGCTGTCGATCGAAGAACTGCTGAAGGTTGCCGAAGAGGCGCTGGAGCTGGGCATTCCGGTGATCGACCTGTTCCCGGTGATCGACCCGTCGCTGAAGTCGCTGGACGCATCGGCCGCCTGGGCCGAGGACGGCCTGGCGCAGCGTGCGATCCGCGCGCTGAAGTCGCGCTTCCCGGAGCTGGGCGTGATGACCGACGTGGCGCTGGACCCGTACACCACCCACGGCCAGGACGGCATCATCGATGACAAGGGCTACGTGCTGAACGACATCACCGTGGAAGCGCTGGTCAAGCAGTCGGTGTCGCACGCCGAAGCCGGGGTCGACATCGTCTCGCCGTCGGACATGATGGACGGCCGCATCGGCGCGATCCGCCGTGCGCTGGATGCCGACCACCACATCAACGTGCGCATCATGGCCTACTCGGCCAAGTACGCCTCGGCGTTCTACGGCCCGTTCCGTGATGCGGTGGGTAGCGCGGCCAGCCTCGGCAAGGCCGACAAGAAGACCTACCAGATGGACCCGGCCAACGGCGACGAGGCCCTGCGCGAGATCGCGCTGGACCTGGAAGAGGGCGCCGACATGGTGATGGTCAAGCCGGGCATGCCGTACCTGGACCTGGTGCGCCGGGTGAAGGAGACATTCGGTGTGCCGACCTTCGCCTATCAGGTGAGTGGCGAGTACGCGATGATGAAGGCCGCCTTCGCCAACGGCTGGCTGGACGAACGCGCCTGCGTGCTGGAGTCGCTGCTGGGCTTCAAGCGGGCCGGCGCCGACGGCGTACTGACCTATTTCGCGCCGCAGGTGGCGCGATGGCTGCGCGAGCGCTGACAATAGCGACACGATAGACGGAGGACTGCGATGGCACCCGAACTGGGATGGATGCAATGGCTGATCTGGGGCACCGGAACACTGGTGTTCGGCGCCATCATCGTCGGTGTCTTCATCGCCGCCTGGCGGGCCGGCAAGCGCCCGCCGGAACAGCTCTCCGCTGCCCGCCACGTGGCCCGTGAGCAGGCGCTGCCGGACAGCGTGCAGGCCGAGCTGGCCGCGTTGAACCAGCGCAAGGACAACGGTCAGCTGAGTGAGCTGGAGTACGAGCAGCAGCGCGCCAAGGTGTTGTCTCGCTGACGGGTGGGTGCCAACCTTGGTTGGCACCTTGGCGTGCCGACCAAGGTCGGCACCTACCCCGCGATCATCTACGCATCGCGTGGATCTATCGCACGCACCTGGCACCTCCATCGCCCTGGTAGTCGCCAACCTTGGTTGGCGTCTGCCGTTACCGCGCGCCTGGCACGCACCCGGCCACCGCCGCCACCTTCGGCACCGCCAAGCGGTACACGTCCACGCCACCGGCGCGCGGCGCCTTCGCCGCGCTGCTGGCCACCAGCATCTCGCCCGGCTTGGCGTTGTCGATCACAGGCGCGCCGGTCCAGCCGCCGGTCTGGTTGAACGACAGTCCCAACGGCTGCAGGGCCGCGCCACTCCACGCGCAGCCGCTGCTCCACACCTGTGCGGTCGTGCCGCTGCCGCGGCTGAACACCACCGCGCCGTCGTTGCCCAGCCAGTCGCCGTCGGTCTCGTCGTCGCCGCTGTTCAAGGCGGTCAGTGCGGTTGCCGGGCCACGCACGCCCTGCGCGTCCAGCGTCGCCACGAGCAGGTCCCAGCCGGCACCACGCCCCTGCTGGCGGGCGAACAACAGCCGCTTGCCATCCACGCTCAGGGCTGGTCCGCGCTCTTCGCGGCGGTCATCGTCGCCCGCCAAAGGCTGCGCCTTGCCCAGCTGGCCATCGGCGGAGACTGCGGCGCGGTGCAGCGCCAGCCTGCCCTCGCGGCCGGCCGCGAACAGCAGCCAGTGGCCGTCACGGCTGAAGTAGGGATCACGGACCTCACCGGCCACGCCTACCGGCAGGGCCTGCGCCTGCTGCCAGCGGCCGTCGACCACGCGCGCCTGCCACAGGCCCCAGCCAGCCTCACCGCGGCGGGCAAAGACGATGCGCTGGCCATCGGGACTGATCGTGGCGCGGCCCTCGTCGGCACGGGTGGAGACCACGCCCATGCCTTCGATGCCGTACTCGTTCAACGCCATCGCCACGGGGGCAGAGAGTAGACTGGCGGCAAGCACCAGCAGGGGCGGGGTGATGCGCATCATCCGGGTCCGTGCACGAAAGAGCATCAGTCTAGCCAGCTTGAGGATTCCATGACCGACCGTTACGCCGTCTTCGGACACCCCGTTGCCCACTCGAAGTCGCCGCAGATCCACGCGACGTTCGGTCGCCAGGAAGGCATCAGCATCGACTACCGTGCAATCGACCTGGCCCCTGATGCGTTCCTGGCCGGCCTGGAAGCCTTCGCCGCCGAAGGCGGTGTCGGTGCCAACGTCACCTCGCCGCACAAGGAAGCCGCGTTCTCGGTGTGCACCACCTTGACCGCGCGCGCGCGCCGCGCCGGCTCGGTCAACACGCTGCTGCGCAAGGGCGACCGCTGGCACGGCGATACCACCGATGGCATCGGCCTGGTGCGTGACCTGACCGACCGCCATGGCCTGGACCTGCGTGGCCGCCGCGTGCTGCTGATCGGCGCCGGCGGTTCCGCGCGCAGCGTCGCGCCGGCGCTGCTCGATGCCGGCATCACCGAGCTGGTGGTGGTCAACCGCACACCGGAACGCGCCGATGAACTGATCGACGCGATGGGCGAACCGGGCCGCGCGATCAGCCGCTACTGGGAAGACCTGCGTGACCTGGGTGACTTCGAGCTGATCCTCAATGCCACCTCGGCCGGCCGCGACCGCGACGTCGAGTTCAAGCTGCCGCTGTCGCTGGTCAACTCGATGACCACCGCCGTCGACCTCAACTACGGCGAGGCTGCCATCGCCTTCCTGGCCTGGGCACGCGCGTCGAACTGCCGCAATACCGTGGATGGGCTGGGCATGCTGGTCGAACAGGCCGCCGAGAGCTTCCTGCAGTGGCATGGCGTGCGCCCGCAGACCGATGAGGTCTACCAGTCGCTGCGCCAGGGCTCGGCCGTGCTGGCCGGCGAGGACTGATCGATGGACGGCACAACCCTGCTGGTGACCGTGCTGAGCATGGTGGGCGTGCGCCTGCCGGTGCTGATCGCGCTGTGCATCGGCCTGGTCTGGGTGGTCGGCGCGCCGCGCGATGCCACCCGCACCGGCGCCCTGGCCGGCCTGCTGTTGTTGCTGCTGTCCAGTCTTGGCGGCCTGGCAGCGGGCATCCTGCCGATGTGGCTGGTCAGCAGCGGTAACTTCGGCGCCGTGTCGGGCATCGGCACCATCCTCGGCGTGCTGCACTTCGCGCTGGCAATGGTTGAAGCCATCGGCGTGGTGCTGCTGGTGTGGGCGCTGGTGCGCCTGCTGCGGCTGCGTGGCAACGTGGTGCAGTGACCTCCCGGTGACGGCCCTGGTCTGTCCCCAGCAGCGTTCGGCGTGTTCATCCGGCCGCCGGGTGTCGTCGCTGGCTTGTTCAGGCAGGCAGCGGCGGCGGTCGTGGCCGGCCATGCGACAATGACCGGCCTGATCCAGCCACGGTACTTCCCGGCGTGACCGAAACCGTCGCCGCTCCGCGCACGCTTGATGACGCCTTGAAGGACGCGATCCGCAAGGCGTACACCACGCTGCAGGCCAATACCCCCGGCTTCTCCACCCGCCGCTCGCAGAGCCAGATGATCGGCGTGGTGTCGCGTGCGCTGTCGAAAAGTGGCGGCGTCGGCGTGGTCGAGGCGCCCACCGGCGTCGGCAAGAGCCTGGGCTACCTCACCGCAGGTGTACCGATCGCGCTGGCCACCAGGAAGAAGCTGGTGATCAGCACCGGCACCGTGGCGCTGCAGTCGCAGCTGGTCGAGCGCGACATTCCCAACTTCCTCAAGGCCACCGGCCTGGAGGCGACCGTGGCGCTGGCCAAGGGCCGTACCCGCTACCTGTGCACGCGCAATGCCGCCGAGGCGCAGGGCGAGGGCTCGCAGGGCGGCATGTTCGAGGATGACGCGCCGCTGTTCGACCGGCCGCTGGCGCCGATCGAGATGGACATCGCCAAGCGCCTGACCGACGCCTTCACCAGCGGCAGCTGGGATGGCGACATCGACAACGCACCGGAGACCATCAGCCCCGGCCTGCGCAGCCGCATCACCACGCCGGCCTCGGGCTGCGCCGGGCGCCGCTGTGCCTATTCGGCGCAGTGTGCGGTGCTGCGTTCGCGCAACACCGTGCGTGATGCGCAGATCGTCGTTACCAACCACGCGCTGCTGCTGTCGGCGCTGTCGATCGGCGACAGCGACAACGGCCAGCCGTTGATCGCGCCGCCGTCGGACATGCTGCTGGTGCTGGACGAAGGCCATCACATCGGCAACGTGGCGATCGACCAGGGCGCGGCCAGCCTGGCGCTGGATGAAATGGCCAAGCGCACCGGCCGCCTGCAGATCCTGATCGCCGGTGCCTACCGCGCGGTCGACAAGGACCGCCTCGGCAACCTGCTGCCGAACGAAGCGATCGAAGTGGCCAGCAACGTGGCCAAGCAGCTGCGCGCGTTCCGCGATCATATCGAGCGCGTGTGGATGCCGGCGCCGGCGGACGAAGAGCCGATGTGGCGCGCGGCCAATGGGCGACTGCCCGACGCCTGGCGCGAGCCGATCGAGGCGCTGGCTGACGATACCCGCAGCCTCTACAACTGGGCGCATGCCGCCACCGCGCAGGTAGCCAAGGGCAAGCCGGACGATGCCGCGCGCGAGCGCCTGCAGCGCAACCTGGGCATGGCGCTGGAAATGATCGAGCAGCAGTACAACCTGTGGCAGGCCTGGCGCCGCGAGGACAAGGACGGCGCGCCGCCGATGGCGCGCTGGGTCACCGCCACCCGCGACGGCGACCTGGTGCTGCACGGCTCACCGGTGTCGGCCGCGCACGTGCTGCGCAAGCTGCTGTGGGATGAAGTGGATTCGGTGGTGATGACTTCGGCGACGCTGACCGGCGGTGGCGATTTCCAATCGCTGGCGATCGACAACGGCATTCCCGAAGAGGCCGAGATGGTTTCGCTGTCGTCGCCGTTCGACCTGCCCAACCAGGCCGAGCTGATCGTGCCGAAGTTCCCGGTCACGCCGGATGACCGCGAAGGCCATCCGCGCGAAGTGGCACGCTACCTCGACACCGAGCTGGATTGGGCCAAGGGCTCGATGGTGCTGTTCACCTCGCGCTGGAAGATGGAGAAGGTGGCTGGCCTGATGTCGGCCACGCGCCGCAAGCAGGTGCTGGTGCAGGGCGAGATGTCCAAGACACGGCTGATCGATGAACACCTGCGCCGTGTCGCGGCGGGTGAGGGCTCGGTGCTGTTCGGGCTGAATTCGTTCGGCGAAGGCCTCGACCTGCCCGGCGAAGCCTGCACCACGGTAGTGATCACCCAGGTGCCGTTCGCGGTGCCGACCGACCCGCAGACCGCCACGCTCAGCGAATGGTTCGAGGGGCGCGGGCTCAATGCGTTCAACCTGATCGCCATTCCGCATGCGCTGCGCACGCTGACCCAGTTCGCCGGCCGCCTGATCCGCACCTCCACCGACACCGGCCGCGTGGTCATCCTCGATTCGCGGCTGCTGACCCGCCGCTACGGCAAGCGCATCATCGACGCGCTGCCGCCGTTCAAGCGCGTGATCGGCTGAAAAAAGGGGACGGAGGGAATTAAGTCGTTTGTGCCTCAAACGACTTAATCCCCTCCGTTCCTTTTTTTATGATGCCGGCCAGCGGCCGGCACTACCGGATCGGCATCAAGCGCCGAGCAGGGCGGTGTTGCGCACGGCGCCCTTGTCGGCGCTGGTGGCGAGCAGGGCGTAAGCCTTCAACGCGCTGGTGACCTTGCGTGGGCGTGGTGCGCGTGGCTTCCAGCCGCTCGCATCGGCGTCGGCGCGGCGTTGGGCCAGCGTGGCCTCGTCCAGCAGCAGGTCGATGCGGCGGGCGGGGATGTCGATGCGGATGCGGTCGCCATCTTCCACCAGACCGATCGTGCCGCCGCTGGCGGCTTCCGGCGAGACGTGGCCGATCGACAGGCCCGAGGTGCCGCCGGAGAAGCGGCCGTCGGTGAGCAGCGCGCACTGCTTGCCCAGCCCCTTCGACTTAAGATAGCTGGTCGGGTACAGCATTTCCTGCATGCCGGGGCCGCCCTTCGGCCCTTCGTAGCGGATCACCACCACATCGCCCGGCCGCACCTCGTCGGCGAGGATGCCGGCCACGGCGGCGTCCTGGCTTTCATAGACACGCGCGGGGCCTTCGAACACATGGATCGATTCGTCCACGCCGGCGGTTTTCACCACGCAGCCATCGACAGCCAGGTTGCCGCGCAGCACCGCGAGGCCGCCTTCCAGCGAATACGCATGTTGCAGCGAACGGATGCAGCCCCCGGCGCGGTCCAGGTCCAGCGTCGGCCAGCGCGTGGCCTGGCTGAAGGCCTCCTGGGTGGGAATGCCGGCTGGGCCGGCCTTGAAGAAGGTGTGCAGGGTGTCGTTGTCACTGCGCACCACGTCCCAGCGTTCCAGCGCGTCGGCCAGGCTGGCGCTGTGCACGGTTGGCACCGTGGCATCGAGCAGGCCGGCGCGATCCAGCTCACCGAGGATGCCGAACACGCCGCCGGCGCGGTGCACGTCCTCGATGTGGTACTTCGGTGTGTTCGGCGCCACCTTGCACAGCTGCGGGACGCGTCGCGACAGCGCGTCGATGTGGGTCAGGTCGAAGTCGACCTCCGCTTCCTGCGCTGCGGCCAGCAGGTGCAGGATGGTGTTGGTGGAGCCGCCCATGGCGATGTCCAGGGTCATCGCGTTGGCGAACGCGGCCTGGGTGGCGATCCCGCGCGGCAGCGCGCTCGGGTCTTCGCCGCCGTACCAGCGATGGCAGAGCTCGACGATCAGGCGGCCGGCGCGGCGGAACAGCGCCTCGCGGTCGGCATGGGTGGCCAGCGTAGTGCCGTTGCCGGGCAGCGACAGGCCCAGTGCTTCGGTCAGGCAGTTCATCGAGTTGGCGGTGAACATGCCCGAGCAGGAGCCGCAGGTGGGACAGGCGCTGCGCTCGAACGCGGCCACCTTCTCGTCGGAGGCGCTGTCATCGGCGGCCACCACCATCGCGTCGACCAGGTCCAGCTTGTGCTCGGACAGCTTGGTCTTGCCCGCTTCCATCGGCCCGCCGGACACGAACACCACCGGGATGTTCAGGCGCAGCGCGGCCATCAGCATGCCGGGGGTGATCTTGTCGCAGTTGCTGATGCACACCAGTGCGTCGGCGCAATGCGCGTTGACCATGTACTCCACGGCGTCGGCGATGATCTCGCGGCTGGGCAGCGAATACAGCATGCCGTCGTGGCCCATCGCGATGCCGTCGTCCACGGCGATGGTGTTGAATTCCTTGGCGACGCCGCCGACCTGTTCGATCTCGCGCGCGACCAGCTGGCCGAGGTCCTTCAGGTGCACGTGGCCGGGCACGAACTGGGTGAAGGAGTTGGCGATGGCGATGATCGGCTTGTGGAAGTCGCCGTCCTTCATGCCGGTGGCACGCCACAGGGCGCGGGCGCCGGCCATGTTGCGGCCGGCGGTGGAAGTGCGGGAACGGTATTCGGGCATGGCGGGCGGAACGGGCGGGCCGTACGACGTGGGAGTCAGCCGATCATGGCCAATTTTTTCGGTTGCTGCTGCAACCACCGGAGGTGGTCCGGCCGGGCTGCGCCCGGCACCCGCAGAGGCAACGTCCACGTCAACGTCAAAGGCGGGCGCTCCGTGGGATGGCGGGGTGGGTCCGGTGGCAGGGGACGCCGTTAACCCGTCCATGGGGGCTTGGTCGCCGCATCCATGCGGCTCACACCCCTGCCACCGGACCTACCCCGCCTTCGACGTTTCCTGCGGCTGTTGGTAGGTGTCGACCTTGGTCGACACCGGTGGATCCACGTCATGCGCGGATGATGGGGAACGACGAAAATGAAAGGCCGTTCATCTTTCCCACTTTGCCGATTCCGGTTGCTGGCCCGGATTTGGCATCATTGGGGCATTGATCCGTCGACAGGGCATGAGGCCATGAAACGTTCCCGCACCACCGCGCTGCTGCTGATGAGCGCCGCGCCGCTGCTGTTCACCGCCTGCCAGAAGGAGCCGGAGGTGAAGGTGCAGGAAGGCCTGTACACCTCGGTGGAGGCCTGCACCGAGGCCACCGGTGATCCGTCGTCGTGCCGCAATGCCTTTGCCGAAGCGCAGAAGCAGGCCGCCGATGCGGCACCGAAGTACGCCAGCAAGGAAGCCTGCGAGAAGGACTACAAGCCGGAACAGTGCGTGCAGCAGCACACCTCGGCCGGCACCTCGTTCATCGGCCCGATGATGATGGGCTTCTTCATGTCGCAGATGCTGAGCAACCGCGGCGGCCTCGCCCCGCAGGCGCCGGCGTCGGCACCGGCTTACCAGGACAGGAACGCTGGCTGGGCGCGCCCGGCACCGGGCGGCACCGGTGGCCTCAACACCGCCAGCGGCATCGGTGCCGGCAAGGCCGGCCTGGCGCCGGTCACCAGCGAGCCGAACCGTGCGGTCACTGCCAGCCGTGGTGGCTTCGGCAACACCAGCGCGCGCCGCAGCAGCAGCGGCAGCTACGGCGGCTGATCGACCCATGCAGCGTATCCGGATTGCCGAGCGTGCCCAGTGGCGGGCACGCGCGGAGGAAGCGGGTTTCCGTTTCCATACCATCGATGGCCAGCCGTACTGGGATGAACGCGCGTACTACGCGTTCACCCTGCGCCAGATCGAACAGGACATCGAAGACCCCAGTGCCGAGCTGCACCAGATGGCGCTGGACCTGGTCGGTGATGTCATCGGCAGCGAGCGGTTGATGGACCAGCTGGCGATTCCGTCGCATTACCGCGACTGGATCGCCGACAGCTGGCGCCAGCGCCAGCCGCACCTTTACGGCCGCCTGGACCTGGCCTACGACGGCACCGGCCCGGCCAAACTGTACGAGCTGAACTACGATACGCCGACCTCGCTGTTCGAGGCCAGCTTCTTCCAGTGGCAGTGGCTGGAAGACCAGCGCAACGCCGGCCGCCTGCCGCAGCATGCCGACCAGTTCAATGCGATCCATGAGGCGCTGGTCGAGCGCTTCGGCGAACTGGCCACGCAGCTGCCGCCACCGCTGTACTTCAGCGCGGTGGGAAGCTCGGAAGAAGACCGCGGCACGGTCGAGTACCTGCGCGACTGCGCGTCGCAGGCCGGCCTGCATGGCCAGGCCATCGCGATCGAGGACATCGGCCTGTCCGAGGATGGCCGCTTCACCGCGCTGGATGATTCGGTGATCGGCACGCTGTTCAAGCTGTACCCGTTGGAAGACCTGATGGCTGAAGAGTTTGGCCGCGCGCTGCCCGGTTCCGGCGTGCAGCTGCTGGAACCGGCCTGGAAGGCGGTGCTGAGCAACAAGGGCATCCTGCCGCTGCTGTGGCAGCGCAACGTGGGCCATCCGAACCTGCTGGAGGCTCACTTCGATGACGGCAGCACGCTGCCGTCGGGCTGGGTGCGCAAGCCGCTGTTCTCGCGCGAGGGCGCCAACATCGAGATGCACTTGGCCGATGGCAGCACCCAGCGCAGCGACGGTCCCTACGATGGCCCGGCGATCATCCAGCGCGCACATCCGCTGACCCGCTTCGAAGGCGGCTACCCGCTGATCGGCAGCTGGGTGATCGGTGGCCACGCCTGCGGCATCGGCATCCGCGAGGACGACAGCGCGATCACCCGCGACAGTGCGCGCTTCGTGCCGCACGCGATCGTAGATGAGGCGCCGACGCGGATCTACGTCTGATGGTCGCAGGGCGCCACCGGGACGACGGTCACTCCCTGCTGCGCTATGCAGACCGGGTGGCGGTGCGTTGCAATCGATGTGACACGCCGGGTTGGGTGGTAGGTACGCCTGATTCACGCCGCTTCCGGTGCCTGGGTTGCAGCCAGGCATTGAACGGCGGCTGCGGTTGCAGCCGCTGTGGCTCCGGAGACTGGGTAGGACCGGTGCGCTACAGCGGTTACCGGCCGTGCGGTTATTGCGGCCACCAGTGGGTACGCATCGAGGTACGTCGTGCCCGTGCCACCCCGCCGCTGCGGACCATGGCTGCGGACTGCAGCCAATGTGGGCGCAGCAGCGATGTCGAGGTCACCCGGTCGCGGTGGCTTGGCAACGAAGCCATCGACCCGGACTTCGGCCTGCCTTTGAGGTTGGTGGAAAAAACCTCGGCTGGCCTGTTGTGGGCGTATAACGCCGAGCACCTGCAGGCATTGCACGACTACGCCGCGGCCAGACTGCGCGAAGGCAGCGGCCATCATCGTTCGATGTTCTCACGCCTGCCGCAGTGGATGAAGCTGGCCCGCAACCAGGTGCTGCTGCAGCGCGCGGTGGAGCGGTTGCAGCGGCGGTTGTTGGGTGAGCGCTGATACGGCAGCCGAGCGTGGGCTCGGCTCTACGGAACAACACGTGTAGAGCCGAGCCCATGCTCGGCTCCGGTCAAGCGCAGGGCTACAACAACCCTTCGCGCTTCACCGCCAGGTAGCGCTCCACCAGCGCGCCGGGCAGGGCGTCGGCGGTCACGTCCAGCACCATCACCTTCTCGCTGCGCAGTGCCTCGTGCGCCTTCGCGCGCTGCTGCAGGTACAGCGCGGCGGCACCGGCCTGGGTGGCGTCTTCCAGGGTCTGCACGTCACCCTCCAGCGCGCCATCCAGCTCGCGCTCGCGCAGGCTGGCCACGCATACCAGGTGGCGCCGCTGCAGCAGGCGCACCGCCGCCAGCAGGTCTTCGATGTCCTCGTCGCGCACATTGCTGACCAGCATCACCAGCGCACGCCGGCGCTGGCGCAGCGATACTTCGGTGGCCGCAGCCAGGTAGTCGGTGGCCACCGCGCGCGGCTGCAGGTCGTAGCTGGCGCGCAGCAGGTGCTCGACCGTGCCCATGCCGCGCTGTGGTGCTACCCAGCGGCGTTCGCCCCCGGCAGCGTACAGGCCGGCGGCATCACCCTGGCGCAGCGCCAGGTAGGCCACCACCAGCGAGGCATTCAAGGCATGGTCGAAGTGCGAGAGCCCGCCTTCGCTGGCCAGCATGCGTCGGCCACTGTCGAGCATCAGCAGCAACTGCTGGTTCTTCTCGTCCTGGTACTCGCGCGAGATCAGCTTGCGCGCACGTGCGGTGGCCTTCCAGTCCAGCTGGCGCAGGCTGTCGCCGATGCGGTACTCGCGCATCTGGTGGAAGTCGGTGCCTTCGCCACGGCGGCGCTTCACGTGCGCACCGACCAGCCGCGAGGCCTGGTCGGCACTGAACAATGCGAAGCGGGTGAGCGGCACGAAGTTCGGATAGACCCGCACCTCCAGCGCCGGCGGCAGCGTGCGTTGCTGCCACCACAGGCGCCACGGCGAGCGCATGCGCAGGTGCACCCCCTCGAAGCGGAAGTGCCCACGCTGCAGCGGCTGCAGGTGGTAGTGCAAGGTGGACGCCGTACCGGCCTGCAGGCTCACGCGCTGCGGCAGCGCTTCCAGCGGCCAGCCGCCGGGCACCAGGTCGAACACCTGCACCGTCATCGATTGCTCGGCCTGCACACGCAACGCCGCCTCGCGGCGCACGCCCAGTGCCAGCGCTTCGGGCAGCTCGCGCTGCACCTGCGGCGACGGACGCCGCCACTGCCGCCACAGGTCCCACAGGGCGGGCAACGCGATGGCCACGGCCGCCAGTGCCCAGCTCCAGCGCGGCAGCCATCCGCCCAGCACCAGCCCGCCCAGAGCGGCCCAGGCCAGCAGCAGCGCCAGCAGCAGCGAAGCCGGCCTCATCGGCGCGGCGCTTCCACCTTGGCCAGCAGTGCACCCAGCACATCGTCGGCGTCCTGGCCTTCAATCTGCAGTTCCGGGGCCAGCGCGATGCGGTGCCGCAGCGCCGGGCGGGCGATGTCGCGCACGTCGTCCGGCGTGACGAAGTCGCGGCCGGCCAGCACCGCCTGTGCGCGCGAGGCACGCACCAGCGCGATGCTGCCGCGCGGACCGGCGCCGACGGCGATGCCCGGCCACTGCCGGGTGGCGGTGACGATGCGCACCGCGTAGTCGATCACCTCGTCATCGACGGTAATCGCCGCAGTGGCACGCTGCAGTTCCAGCAGCTCGCCGGCACCGAGCACACGCGGCACCTGGCTCAGGTCGAAATCGCTGGCAGCGCGGCCGCTGGTGATCGCGGTCACCATGCGCTTCTCGTCCTCCAGCTGGGGGTAGTCGATCAGCACCTTCAGCAGGAAGCGGTCCAGCTGTGCTTCCGGCAGCGGGTAGGTGCCTTCCTGCTCCAGTGGGTTCTGCGTGGCCAGCGCCATGAACGGCGGCGCCAGGGTGAAGGCCTTGCCCTCAATGGTCACCTGGCCTTCCTGCATTACTTCCAGCAGGGCCGACTGGGTCTTGGCCGGGGCACGGTTGATCTCGTCGGCCAGCAGCAGGTTGGTGAACACCGGGCCGCGGCGGATCTTGAAGCTCTCGCTCTTCGGGTCGTACACCGCGTGGCCACTGACGTCGCTGGGCATCAGGTCGGGGGTGAACTGCACGCGCCCGTAGTCCAGCTCCAGGGCCTGTGCCAGTGCACGCACCAGCAGGGTCTTGCCCAGCCCGGGCACGCCTTCGATCAGCACGTGGCCACCGGCCAGCAGCGCCACCAGGATCTGGTCCAGTACATCGGCCTGGCCGATGAAGGCGTGTCCAACGGCGGCGCGGATGGCATCGACGCGTTCGATCAGGCGGGCGTTGGCGGCCGCCGGCAGCTCGGGGACTTCGGTCATAGCAGGGATCTCATCTGGAGCAGCAAGCGGATACGCTCGCGCAGGGCGGAGGAATCGTGCGGCGGAGGTGGCGTCAGTGCGGCGGCAACACGCCCTTGCGGCCACTTCAGCAGTTCGGCGATGGCCTGTTCGCGTGGCGCACCATCCAGTGCGGCAGCCACCGGTGCGCGCAGGCGCAGGCGGTGCAGGAACAGGGCGAGAACGGCCTCGTACAGGCGCGTACCGTGGCCGAAACGCAGCAGCAATTCACCACTGGCGTGCACGTGTTCCAGCAGCGAACGGCGTTCCAGTACCGGTGACGGCAGCAGGCTGCCGAAGCGTTGCGAGCGGGCCCACAACCAGCCCAGCAGGGCCAGCAGCAGCGGCGCCCACAGCGGCCAGCCCTGGTAGAACAGGCGCGACCACAGCGACGGTGGACGGCTGGCATAGATCAGCCAGACCGCACCCTTGCCGTAGTTCGGATCGAGCAGATAGCGGGTCAGGTCGCGGTGAGCCTTGTCGTGCAGGCCATCGCTGGCACCGCCGGCGGCCGCGGCCAGGCGCGCGGCAGGCGAGTCGACATCACCGCGCAGGAACTCCATGTCCGCCAGCACGCTCACTTTGCCCTGGCCATGGCGCAGGCGCGCGAACACCAGGTCACGGTCACCGCCCCAGCGGCGTTCGGCCTGCGCATTGGCGGCAAAACCCAGGGTGAAGCGGCGGCCAGCACAGAATTCAACGTGGCCCGGATCGTCGTCGACATGGAACGGCTGGCAATCGCTGCGCTGGAACAGGCTGTCCACGCCCAGCCGGTCCAGCAGGGGGCCCTGCGTGCTGCCGGCATCGTCCTCGACCGGCGGCGGTGTACGTACAAGCAGGTGGCCGCCACGGTCGACCCAGTCCAGCAGCGCGCTGGCAACGGGCGCCGGCAGTTCGCTGCTGTCCTGCAGCACCACCACCGTGTCGTGCGGACCCAGCGCCATCTGCTGCAGGTCCAGCCGCGGTCGCGAGTGCACGGCGATGCCATCAGCGCGCAGGGCCTGGCCGAGCACATACAGCGGGTTGTAGGCCGCCTCGCCCCGTGGCGGCAGCCGGATGGTCTCGGTTACCCGCTCGTGCGTGCGCAGGTAGAGGATCGCCAGCGGTACGCCGAGCAGCACCAATGCACCGAGCAGCAGCGACCAGAACAGGCGCGGACTCATGCCTGCCACCCGTACTGCTGGCGCAGGGCATCGGCCATCGCATCGAAATCGGCGCGGCTGGGCAGGCGGCCACCGTAGGCGGCGTACTGCCACATGCGCACGATGCGCGCGAACAGGTCACGGTCGCTGGCCTCGGGCATGCGCCGCGACGCGCGCAGGCATTGCGCTTCGGTGGCACCGGGTGGAAGCGCGATACCGCTGCGCTCGCCCACCGTGCGCACGCTGGCGCGGTACAGAAGGGCCAGCGCCTGCCGCGGCCGGCCCTGGTCCCAGAGCAGGCCGGCCTGGGTGGCCACGTCCGGCGGCAGCACCACCGGCAACTCCACCTGTTCCTCCACCACCGGCGGTGCGGCCTCGGCCTTTCGTCGGCCGCTGCCCCGCAGCCACGGCAGCCACAGCCGTGCGGTCAGCAGCAGCACCAGCAGCAGGACGCCGAGCAGCCCCCACAGGCCCCATTCGGCCAGCCGCGCCAGCCAGGCGATGCCGTCCTTCCGCGCTTTGCGTTCACCGTTGCTGTTGGTGTCACGCTGCAGCTGCTTGTCTTCCTTCTTCTCTTCCTCGGCCTGTTCGATCGGCTTCCAGCGGGTGACCTGGCGGGTCGGGCGCTGCAGCGGGTCTTCATAGGCGCGGTTCACTGCCTGACGGAAACCGGCGGTGTCCACCGGCGTACCGCCGAAGATCGTTGCCGGGGTGTTGGCCGGGTCGATGGTCGGTGCTTCGTCGCTTTCCTCGGCGTCGATGCCACGGTCGTTGGGCTTGCCCATGGCTCGTTCGGGCTCGGCGTCTGTGTCCTGCGCATGCACCGGTGCGGAGACCAGCGGCATTGCCAGGCACAGCAGCAGGGCCAGCGTCGATGCCGCCGGCAGCAGCCGCTCGCGCAGGCGGCGCAGGGCGATCTCCACATCCCAGGCTTCCATCTGCGTGCGCCGGTTCAAGTACAGGCCAAAGCCCGCACCGACGAAGAACGGGCCGATCAGCACCGAGGCCAGCCAGCACGCCAAGTTGAAGCCCAGCCGTGCCCATGCGGGTGTGTCCTGGCCGATCATGTCCCATGCGGCGCGCCATGATTCGGACATCAGCTCCAGTGGCATGAACATGAACACCGCACCGATCGCGCCGGATACCAGTACCACTTCGAAGGCCATGCAGCTCACGGTCAGCACCAGTGCCGCGCCTGCAGCCCCGGCGGCCACCGCACGGCGGCGTGGGCCGCGCTGGTCTGGTGTGTTGCCTTCCAGCAGGTTCACCGGCAGGCACAGGCTGCGCAGTACGCTGAAGCGGCGCCAACCCAGGTAGCCCCAGAAGCCGCTGTTGCCCCAGTGACGTTGCGCACGCAGCGCGGCCAGCGTGCCGACTGGTTCACCGAAGATGCCGCGCGACAGCACATACAGCGGCGCACGTTCGAACAGCGGTTTGCACCACCACATCGCCAGCCAGGCCCAGCCGAAGGCATCCAGCCACCAGCCCAGCGCGTTGAAGACCACGAACAGCGGTGCACTGGCCAGCAGCCAGCTGCCCCACAGCGCGCGTGCGTGACGGCGGGACAGCGCGGTGCCCAGCTCCATCGCTTCCCAGCCACTGCGGGCACGCAGCGCCACGTCCAGGTGGTCAATGCGCATGGCCAGCTCCACGTCCGCCGCGCCACAGCCACAGCAGCACGCCGGCCCACAACACACCGGCCACGCTGAACTTGCCCCATGCAGGTACTTCGGCGATCGATGACCAGAAGGCTTCGATGAAGGCAGCCACCAACAGCATGAAGGCGACGCCGAGGCACAGCCGCGCGCCGATGCGGCCGCCGTCGACCAGTGCATCCAGGCGGCTGCGCCGGCCCGGCGCCAGCAGCTTCATGCCCAGCTGCAGGCCGGCGCCGCCGGCGATCACGATCGCAGTCAGCTCGAAGGCGCCGTGGCCGACCACGAAGCGCCAGAACGGATCGCCATGGCCGATGTGCTGCAGGTGGCCGGCCACTGAACCGATGATCACGCCGTTGAACAGCAGCACCAGCAGCGTGCCCAGCCCGGCCAGCAGCCCGCTGGCGAAGGCGCGCAGGGCGATGCTGATGTTGTTCATGATGTAGTGGCCGAACATCATCCAGTCGGTGCCGCTGTCACGCCCCAGGCGCTCGGCGGCGGGATCGTACATGCGCTCCATCTCGGCGATCTGGCGGTTGTCCATCAGCATGTGGATCAGGTCCGGATAGACCTGCACCAGCACGAAGCAGGCCACCGCCGGCAGCGCGAACATCGCCAGCGCCGCCCACATGCTGCGCGCCTGGCTGCGCACCAGCAGCGGAAAATCGGCCACCAGGAACTCCAGAGCACGCCGCCAGCGCGTTGGCGGCGTGCGGTACAGCACGCTGTGGCCCTGCTGCATCAGCTGTTGCAGGCGTTGCACCAGCTGCGGGCTGTAGCCGCGCTCGCGGGCCAGCGCCAGCTGCTGGCACAGCCGCCGGTAGCGCTGCGGGAAGGTAGTGTCGTCCAGTGCCAGGCCGCTGGCCTTGCGGCGCGTGCGGCGTGAGGCGCCGGCACGCAGCAGCAGCCACTGCTCCAGATCCTGCCATTCCTGCTGGTAGCGGGCGACGAACTGCTCCTGTTTCATCGCCGCCCCAGCAGCCAGTTGGCCATCGCATACAGGCGCAACACGCCGACCTGGCCGTGGGTGCCGGTCAGTGGCTCGGCAATACCGGCCAGCTCCTGCTGGCGCGCCGCCGACAAGCGTGGCGCGCGCTCGGCGAAGGCAATCAGCGCGGCCTGTTCCTCTGGTCGCAGGGGCTGCGGCGGGGCCAGCACGCTGCCGATGGTCGGCGGCGGTGGCAGGTACAGCGCGGGTGCATGCACCACCACAGTGCCTGCCACCAGGTCGCCCAGACGGCGGCCATGCGGATCGAACAGGCTGCTGATCAGGCCCAGCGCATAGCCGAAGGGCAGCATGTCCACCGTGCGCAGCAGGTTGCGGGTGATCGCCGCCATCCAGCCTGCCGGCGCGCCATCGCGGGACAGCACGCGCAGCCCCAGCGCACGCTTGCCCAGGGTGCGTCCCCACACTGCTTCGCAGACGATCGGGTAGGCCCAGTAGACCAGGAACATCAGCACCAGGTAGAGGCCGGAACCGAACTGGTCCAGCAGTGCCAGCGGAATCGACATCAGCACCAGTGCCGCGATGCGCACGCCGAGATCGACCAGCCAGGCCATCGCCCTCGGTACCGGGCCGGCTGCAGGCAACTGCAGCGGCACACCCTCCGGCGTTACCACCTCGCGGTAGGTATCGAGCATCGGTGCGGCCATCAGCGTGATGGCCTTCGTTGTGGGCGCCGGAGTCCTCTCCGGCAGGCAGCCACAGGCATGGGGGTCTCGACAGGTCCTGGTCGGGCCCAGACTTTAGCAGAGCCGCATGGCGGCGTTGGCCGCTCAGCCCAGGTATTCGTCCTTCAGCCGCACGTAGTGGTCGGCCGAGTAATGCAGCGCCTCGATTTCCTTGTCGCTCAGCGTGCGTGCCGGGCGGGCCGGGTTGCCCACCCACAGCTCGCCTTCGCCGACCACCTTGCCCGGGCCGACCACGGCACCGGCGCCGACGAAGCCATGGCGCTCGACCCGCGCGCCGTCGAGAATGCAGGCACCCATGCCAATCAGGCTGTAATCACCGATGGTGCAGGCGTGGATGATGCAGCCGTGGCCGACGGTCACGCCTTCGCCGATCAGGGTCGGGTAGCCGGCCTTGTTGTAGGGGCTGTGGTGGCTGACGTGGATGATGGTGCCGTCCTGCACGTTGGTGCGTGCGCCGATGCGCACGTAGTTGACGTCACCGCGGATGATCGTGCCCGGCCACACCGAGACGTCCTCGCCCAGCTCCACGTCACCGATGATCGTGCACGACGGGTCGATGTACACGCGCTCGCCGAGGACGGGCATCTTGGCGCGGAAGGGGCGCAGCGGGTTCATCGATGTCTCCGGAAATCAGGGCGTCCGCGACGATGATACGCGCTCGGCCAATGGCGACCCCGCCACCCGCAACTGCCGGAATGCCTCATGCATCCGTGTCGACCAAGGTCGACACCTGCCAGAACGGATCGCGCGCCGCATTGGTGGATGGCATCCACCGATCCCGCGTTACGCCACGCGGCCGCGGCGTGCACGCTCCAGGTGCACCAGCAGCAGCGAGATTGCCGCCGGGGTCATGCCCGGAATGCGCTGCGCCTGGCCGATGGTCTGCGGGCGCACGCGCTCCAGCTTCTGCAGTGCTTCGGCCGACAGCCCGCGCACCGTCGCGTAATCGAAGGCTTCAGCGATCGGCGTGGCTTCGTGCCGCTGCTGGCGCTCGATTTCCTCGCGCTGGCGATCCAGATAGCCGGCGTACTTCACGCCGATCTCCACCTGCTCGGCCACTTTGGCGTCGGCTACCGCCGGGCCCAGCGATGGCACCTGCATCAGCTGCGCGTAATCCAGCTCGGGGCGCTTGATCAGGTCCAGCACGCTGGTCTCGCGGCTGACCGCCACACCCAGCGTGTCCTGCACTTCGCGGCCCAGCGCATTGGCCGGGGTTGCCCACAGCGCGCCCAAGCGTGCGCGTTCGGCAGCAACAGCGGCCTGCTTGGTCTCGAACGCGTTCCAGCGGCGGTCATCCACCAGGCCCATCTCGCGGCCGGCCGGCGTCAGGCGCTGGTCGGCATTGTCCTCGCGCAGCTGCAGGCGGTACTCGGCGCGGCTGGTGAACATGCGGTAGGGCTCGTTGGTACCGTGAGTGATCAGGTCATCCACCAGCACGCCCAGGTACGCCTCGTCGCGGCGCGGGCACCAGCCGTCCAGTCCGCGCACCTGGCGTGCAGCGTTGAGGCCGGCCAACAGGCCTTGCGCGGCGGCTTCTTCATAGCCGGTGGTGCCGTTGATCTGGCCGGCGAAGAACAGGCCGTTGACCAGCTTGGTTTCCAGCGAAGCCTTCAACCCGCGTGGATCAAAGAAGTCGTACTCGATCGCGTAGCCCGGGCGGGTGATATGCGCGTTGCCGAAACCGCGGATGCTGCGCACCATCTCCAGCTGCACGTCGAACGGCAGCGAGGTGGAGATGCCGTTGGGGTAGATCTCGACGATGCCCAGGCCTTCGGGTTCGACGAAGATCTGGTGGCTGGCCTTCTCGGCAAAGCGCACCACCTTGTCCTCGATGGACGGGCAGTAGCGCGGGCCGATGCCCTCGATCTGGCCGCTGTACAGCGGTGAGCGGTGCAGCGCGTCGCGGATGATCTGGTGGGTCTGTTCGGTGGTGTGGGTGATCCAGCAGCTGACCTGCTGCGGATGCTCGTCCACCGAACCGAGGAAGGACATCACCGGGCGCGGCGAGTCGCCGGGCTGCTCATCCATCACGCTGTAGTCCAGCGAGCGGCCGTCGATGCGCGGCGGCGTGCCGGTCTTCAGGCGGTCCACCTGGAACGGGCGCTCGCGCAGGCGCGCGGCCAGCGTGGTGGCCGGCGGGTCGCCCATGCGGCCGGCGGCGTACTGGGTCGGGCCGACATGGATCTTGCCGGCCAGGAAGGTGCCGGCGGTCAGCACCACGGCCTCGGCGTCGAAGCGCAGGCCGGTCTGGGTGATGACCCCGCGCACGGCGTCGCCTTCGATGACCAGGTCATCGACGGCCGCCTGGAACACGGTCAGGTTGGCCTGGCCTTCGACGATGGCGCGGATCGCCATGCGGTACAGGTTGCGGTCGGCCTGGCAGCGGGTGGCGCGCACGGCCGGGCCCTTGGAGGCGTTGAGGGTGCGCCACTGGATGCCGGCGCGGTCGGCGGCATGCGCCATCGCACCGCCGAGCGCGTCGATTTCCTTGACCAGGTGGCCCTTGCCGATGCCGCCGATGGCCGGGTTGCAGCTCATCGCACCCACGGTTTCGATGTTGTGGGTCAGCAGCAGGGTGCGCACGCCGGTGCGGGCCGCGGCCAGCGCGGCTTCGGTGCCGGCGTGGCCACCGCCGATGACGATGACGTCGTAACGATGGAAGGACGGGTTCATGGGGGCTGTTCAGCTTGGGGCAGGCGCGGCCGGGGCGACGCCGGGGTGGCGATTTTAGCGCCATTCGGGGTCCGGACGCCGGCGCCGGCCAGTTGGCGGCGAAATCGGCCCTAAAGTTGGCAGGATTTTTGCAGATAACCCAATAGCACCCATCGTGGCTGGCGCCGTAGGCGCCCGTGACCGGAATTGGAACAGGGGCCGGTACAGGCGCACGGTGGGGGAGCAGAGGGCCGGCAGTCGGGGGACTGTCCGGCCCTGTTTTTTTGGGGTTGTCGGGAAGGCGCCATCCACGCATGGCGTGGATCTACTGAAGCTGGGGCTTTCGCCGGTTGGCGACCTGACAAAACAAACGGCCCCGCATTGCGGGGCCGTCTGCCTTCAGAGGTGCCGACATCCGACAGGGCCGGAACAGGGGGGATCCAGATGTTCCTGTCGGATATCGACGTAGAGCTTTTTGCGGCGGCCCGTGTCGTTTTTGTCACTTTGTGACGTGGGCCGTCACTGTCCGCGTAGAGTGGGGCTTGGACCGTGTGAAATGCAAGACGGTTCAGCGCTCAACTGTGCGCTGCGTCGCACGATCCATGTTGCGCCAGGGGGAACCGTTCATCCTCGGCGCACTCGGTGCCGGTGCCGGACGGGCCTGGGGCGCCGGCGGCTGTGCGTTCGACTGCGGCGGGCGGCGCATCGAGTCCATGTTCCGCCACGGCGAACCACCGTTGTACGACGGTCGCGACGGCGGCGGCGGACGGTGCTCGCCACCATTGCCCGGGCGCGGCGGCGGGCGATGGTTGTGCGGCGGGCGGTAGATCGGGCGCGAGTAATACGGATTGCCGTAGCCGCCGTAGTAGCCGCCATAGCCACCGTAGTAGGGGCCGTAGTTGTAGGGATAGCCGGCCGGGTAGCGGTACTCCACCGACGGCGCACCGTGGTAGTAGCTGCCGCTGCGGCCGCCGCCGACATAGTCGTAGGTGGTGCAGCCGGTCAGGGCCAGCAGCAGGCCACCGGCAAGCATCAGGCGCATTTTCATGGTGGGTCCCCCCAGAGGACGGGTGTGCAGTCAGCTTCGGGCGCCAGCGTTGAATCGGCCCTTAATTCCGCCGGCCAGGATGAATGGAGGCGTAGGGCTGCATGCTGGCATGACCTGCGCCCCGGTCGCCAGCGCGAAGCCATACGTTAATCTTGCGTCATGAGCGATTCACTGTTGCCCCGCGCCGATGACGTCCTGCTTGCTGCGGCGAGGATTGCCCCGCATGCCAGCGTGACCCCGGTACTGCGCTCGCGCATGCTTGATGCGCTGGCCGGCGCGCAACTCGCGTTCAAGGCCGAGCACCTGCAGCGCGGCGGCGCATTCAAGTTCCGTGGTGCCTGCAACGCGGTGTGGTCGCTGGAGGCCGATCGCGCCAGTGCCGGCGTGGTCACGCACTCCTCCGGCAATCATGGCGCCGCCTTGGCGCTGGCCGCGCGCACGCGTGGCATTCCCTGTCACGTGGTGGTGCCGGAAGGCGCGGTGGCGGCCAAGCTGGCCAACATCGCGCGCCATGGCGCCACCCTCTGGCGCTGCCCGCCGACCACCGCCGATCGTGAGGCCGCCTGCGCCAAAGTGCAGGCCGATACCGGCGCGACTCTCGTCCATCCATACACCGACCCGGCGGTGATGGCGGGGCAGGGCACCGCCGCGCTGGAGCTGCTGCACAGCGACGGCCCGTTCGACGTGCTGGTCGTGCCGGTCGGCGGCGGTGGCCTGGCCAGCGGCACCGCGCTGGCCCTGCAGCACGCCAGCCCGCAGACCCGCCTGGTGCTGGCCGAGCCAGCCGGAGCCGACGATACCGCGCGCTCGCTGGCCGCTGGCGAGCGCCAGGGCGCGTTCGCCCCGGACACGATCTGCGATGGACTGCGTACCCTGATCGGCGCGCCGAATTTCGAACTGCTGCGCGCGGCAGGTGCCGAGGTGATCGTGGTTGATGACACCGCGACGATGGCGGCGATGCGCCTGCTGTGGGAGGTGCTCAAGCAGGTGGTCGAGCCGTCGTCGGCCACCGTGCTCGCTGCCGTGCTGGCACAGCCACAGCGCTTCGCCGGCCTGCGCGTGGGCCTGGTGCTGTCTGGTGGCAATGTCGACCTGCCTGCGCTGCGCTGGGGCGCGCCATGAGCCGCGACCGGCACCGGCCCCGCACCGGCCTGCTGGGCTGGCTGTGGCGGCTGTTCGTGCTGCTGGTGGTCTGGCTGCTGGGCGTGACCGCCTGGATCGTCTGGGTCGGTGAGCGCGACCAGGCCGCCAAGGCCGACGCCATCATCGTGCTGGGTGCGGCCGCCTATGACGCCAAGCCATCGCCGGTGTTCGAAGAACGTATCCGGCATGGACTAGACCTGTACGAGGCCCAGTACGCGCCGCTGCTGATCTTCACCGGCGGCTATGGCGGCACCGGTGCGCGCTTCTCCGAATCGCAGGTGGCGCGGCGCTATGCGCTGAAGCATGGCGTGCCGGACGATGCGATCCTGATCGAGACCGCGTCACGCAACACCGTGCAGAACCTGGTGGAAGCCAAGCGACTGATGGACCAGCGCGACCTGCACCGGGTGATCATCGTCAGCGACCCGCTGCACATGGCGCGCGCGCTGCGCCTGAGCAAGGCGCTGGGCATCGATGCGCTGGCCTCGTCCACGCCCAGCACGCGCTTCCGCAGCTTCCACACCAGCTGGCGCTTCCTGGTGCAGGAAATCTACTTCTTCCACCGCGACCTGGTGCGCCCGCCGCTGAGCTCGCCGGCCAATACCTGAGGCGGAAACCTGATTTGGGCGGGTGCCATGCGGTAGTGCCGGCCGCTGGCCGGCAGACGCCCACCATGGAATCGTGAGGTTGCCGGCACTACCAGACGATCAGGTCTGCTTGCGTCGGATCGGAATCGCCGACACCGGCACCGAGGCGACGTCATGCCCGCCTTCGCGGATCGGCGCGCCCGGGTCCGGTGCCCAGGCGTGGGCATAGATCACTTCCCAGCTGCTGGGCAGCTTGCCGTCGGCACGGCGCATCGGCTCGTATGCAGCGGCGGCAGCGGCGAAACGACCACGCCCGGTCAGCGTATGGCGGCGGTCCACCCGCGCATTGGTCGCGCCCATCGCGCGCAGTTCGCGCATCAACGAGGGCAGGTCGTCGTAGGTCAGGGTGAACAGATCGCGGTCCAGCACCGGGTCACGGAAGCCGGCCATCATCAGCGCATCACCGAACTGGGCGATCTGTGCAAAGCGGCTGACGTGCGGGCGGTCATCGGCGGCGGCGAACGCTTCGCTGAGTTCGATCAGGGTTTCCGGGCCGAAGGTGGAACACAGCAGCAGGCCACCGGGCTTGAGCACGCGACGGAAGCCTGCGAACACCGCCGGCAGGTCGTCCACCCACTGCAGGCACAGGTTGCTGAAGATCACATCCACGCTGTTGTCCGCCAACGGCAATGCGGCGGCGTCGCCGCACAGGCGCTGGAACGGCTTCCACCAGCCGGCCTGGCGCTTGGCCTGGTCCAGCATCGGCAGCGCCACGTCCAGCGCGATCACCTGCGCCTTCGGCCAGCGCTTCTTCATCAACGCACTTGCATGGCCGGTGCCGGCGCCGATGTCCAGCACCACCTCGGGCTTGCGTGCCTCAAGGTAGTCCAGCGATTCGATCAGCCGCGACTGCACCTCGCGCTGCAGGGCGGCGGCAGCGTCGTAACTGGTGGCGGCACGCGCGAACGCGCGACGGACATGGCGGGCATCGAAGTGGGACGGCATTGCGAACTCTCTTAGAACGTACCGGGGTAGGCGCCGCCGTCGATCAGCAGATTCTGCCCGGTGAGGTAACCGGCCTGCGCACTGCACAGGAAGGCGCAGGCGGCGCCGAATTCGTCCGGCGTGCCGAAGCGGCCGGCGGGAATCTGCTGGCGGCGGCGTTCGGCGACTTCGCCGGCATCGCCGTCCTTGCCCGCACTGTGGGCGAAGTTGGCGCGCAGGCGGTCGGTGTCGAACTGGCCGGGCAGCAGATTGTTGATGGTGACGTTGTGGGCCACCGTGCGGCGCGCCAGGCCGGCGACGAAACCGGTCAGGCCACTGCGCGCGCCGTTGGACAACGCCAGGATGTCGATCGGGGCTTTCACCGCCGACGATGTGATGTTGACGATGCGGCCGAAGCCGCGCTCGATCATCGCGTCGACGGTGGCGCGGATCAGCGCGATCGGCGCCAGCATGTTGGCGTCCAGCGCGGCAATCCAGTCGTCGCGTTCGAAATTGCGGAAATCACCGGGCGGCGGACCACCGGCATTGTTGACCAGGATGTCCACCTGCGGGCAGGCGGCCAGCGCCGCAGTGCGGCCGGCCTCGGTGGTGACGTCGGCGGCGACGGCGCGCACCTCACCGGCACCGGGCAGGGCGCTCAGCCCTGCGGCGGCAACCTGCAGTGCCTCCTCGCCACGAGCCACGATCACCACGTTGACGCCCTCGCGCACCAGCGCACGCGCGCAGCCCAGGCCCAAGCCCTTGCTTGCGCCGCAGACCAGTGCCCAGCGGCCGTTGATACCCAGATCCATGCGTCAATCCTGCGGAATTCGGAGGGGGCTCATTGTCCGCCATCGGCCGGTGACAGGCCGGCAACGAAGTGTTGCAGGGTGGCGGCCACCTCATCGGCATGGCCGAGGAAAGGCGCATGTCCACCATGGGCGATCGTCAGCGCCTGCGCGCCCGGGGCCAGCGCTGCGGCGGCCTGCATCGCCACCGGAGACACCAACCGGTCTCGCTGGCCGGCGATCCACAGGCTGGGCTTGCCCAGCGTCGGCAGCGCGCCGCGCAGATCGGTGCTTTCGAGCAGGCGCAGGCCTTCCAGCAGGGCGCGTTCGGTGGGTGCACCGCGCTCGACCAGGCGCTGCCGCAGGACGCGCAGCTCCTCGCGGGCGTGTGCCGAGCCCATCACGTCCAGCGCGAGGAAGCGTTCCAGGGTGCCGCCGAAGTCGGTGGCCAGCTCGCGCCCGAACTGCTCGAACACCGTCGGCTCCACTGCGTGCGGCCAATCCTCGCCACGCACGAAGCGCGGCGTGGCCGCGATCATCGCCAGCCCGCGTACCTTCGGCAGCGTCGCCGCCGCGTGCAGCGCGAACAGGCCCCCAAGCGACCAGCCGCACCACACCGCCGGCGGTGTGGCCGCGGCAATGGCACTGACCACGAACGGCAGGCGCAGCGGCGTGGTGTCCTCGCGGCTGTGGCCATGGCCGGGCAGGTCGACCAGGTGCAGGGTGAACTGGTCCGCCAAGCGCTGCACCAGCGGCGCGAACACACCGCCCTGCAGGGCCCAGCCATGGATCAGTACCAGGTCCGGCCCACGGCCGGTGACTTCAATATGCATGGGCAACGACACGGAACTCAGGCGAAAGCGGGCAACGGCGGTGGCGCGGCGTCACGCACCGCCAGGGTCACGCGATCGCGCGCGCTGGCGATAGCCTCCACCAGGCCGCGCACCTGTTCCGGCGTATGCAGCGCGGACAGTGTCACGCGCAGGCGTGCCTTGCCTTCCGGCACAGTCGGCGGGCGGATTGCACCGACCAGCCAGCCGGCCTGTTCCAGCGCCGTGGACATCGCCACGGCGGTGCGGTCATCGCCGAACAGCAGCGGCTGGATCGGTGTTTCCGAAGCCATCAGGTCCAGGCCATGGCGACGCGCTTCAGTGCGGAACAGCGCGATCAGGTCGGTCAGCTTTGTGCGACGCCAGTGGTCGCGGCGCGCCAGGCGCACTGCTTCAAGCGCAGCAGCGGCCATCGCCGGTGGCACGGCGGTGGTGTAGATGTACGGGCGCGCGGTTTCGGCCAGATGCTCGATCAGGTCGTCGCGGCCCAGCACCAGCGCACCGGAACCGCCCAGTGCCTTGCCCAGTGTGACCAGCTGCAGCGGTACGTCGTCCACGCCCAGTCCGGCGGCGGCCACGGCACCACGGCCATCACCGACCACGCCTACACCGTGCGCATCATCCACATAGAACAGCGCCTGTTGCAGGCGTGCCACAAGCGACAATGCACGCAGCGGTGCGATGTCGCCGTCCATGCTGAAGACACCATCGGTGGCCAGCATTGCCGCGCCGTCGGGCGCGTGCTTGAGCTGGCGCATCGCGCCTTCCGCATCCAGGTGCGGGTAGCGGCGCAGGCGCGCACCGGCCAGCCGGGTGGCATCAAGGAGGCTGGCGTGGTTGAGCTTGTCCTGTACGCAGACATCGTTCTCTTCGCTCAGCAGTGCCTGCTGCACCGCCAGATTGGCGGCGAAGCCACTGCCGAACAGCAGCGCACGCGGATAGCCCAGCCACTCGGCCACCTCGCGTTCCAGCGCCTCATGCAGGGCATGATGGCCGCAGACCAGGTGCGAGGCACCGGCGCCAGCGCCTTCGCGTGCGGCGGCGTCCTGCAGCGCGTTGACCACGCTGAACTGCTGGGCCAGGCCCAGGTAGTCGTTGCTGCAGAAGCCGGTCAGCCACTGGCCCTCCACTTCCAGGCGCACGCCATCACGACGGGTGACCATGCGTCGCGGGCGGCGACGGCCTTGGGCATCGCGCAGAGCGCGCTGGGCGTGGAGGCGGGCGGTCAGGTCGGGGCGGGCCATGGTGGCTGAATGCGTCGACGGGGCGGCTAGGGTAGCGCGTTGCCGCGGCGCCTGCTTGCGGCCCGTCTCAGGCCGCGTGAGCGCAGCCACAGCCGGGCGTATCGGCACTGATATCGGCGTGCACGGTACCGCCGTGGTCGTGGCCTTCGGCATCCACCTGCACCGCCATCGGCTGTAGCCCCAGCCGTGCGAACAGCGCCAGATCGCGCTCGCTTTCCGGGTTGCCGGTGGTCAGCAGCTTGTCGCCGTAGAAGATGGAGTTGGCGCCGGCCAGGAAACACAGCGCCTGCAGTTCGTCACTCATCGCCTCGCGCCCGGCCGACAGCCGCACCATCGAGCGCGGCATGGCGATGCGGGCCACCGCGATCATGCGCACGAACTCGAATGGGTCCAGTTCGGCGCTGCCATGCAGCGGCGTACCTGCCACCTGCACCAGCTTGTTGATCGGCACCGAATCCGGATGCGCCGGCAGCGTGGCCAGCGCCAGCAGCAGGCCAACGCGCTGCGCGCGCGTCTCGCCCATGCCGACGATGCCGCCGCAGCAGGTCTTCAGGCCGGCATCGCGCACGTGTTCCAGCGTATCCAGGCGGTCCTGGTACTGGCGCGTGTGGATGATCGAATCGTAGTAGTCCGGCGCGGTGTCGAGGTTGTGGTTGTAGTAGTCCAGGCCGGCGTCCTTCAGCGCACGTGCCTGCTCGCCGCTGAGCATGCCCAGCGTGGCGCAGGTCTCCAGGCCCAGTGCCTTCACCCCGGCGATCATCGCCGCCACCTTCGGAATGTCGCGATCCTTCGGTGAACGCCATGCGGCACCCATGCAGAAGCGCGACGCACCGGCGGCCTTGGCCTGGCGCGCCTTGGCCAGCACCGCATCGGTCTCCATCAGCTTCTGCGCATTCACCCCGGTGCTGTAGCGCTGCGCCTGCGGGCAGTACGCGCAGTCTTCCGGGCAGCCTCCGGTCTTCACCGACAACAGCGTGGACACCTGCACCTGCGCCGGATCGAAGTGCTCGCGGTGCACCGCGGCGGCGCGGAACAGCAGCTCGGGAAACGGCAGATCGAACAGCGCCTGCAGTTCGTCGTGATGCCAGTCGTGGCGGATGGCAGCAGCCATGGCGGGGCCTTGGGTACGAATGGAGCGAGGGCGGCAGTGTGGTTGGGGGGGCATGGGCTGTCAACTTTTAGTTTGATGTTTTGGTTTACTTGGCCGTGACTGGAATGGAATCCCATACAAGCGATGGCCATGGCGCTGCATCGATTGCGGGCATCGCTGCTGCCGCGGCGAACCCCGTCCTCGGGCCGGGAGCGGGGGCAGCCTGCGCGGTGAGCTTGGCCCGAACATCGTCAGGATCGACCCGCGCAGCGCGTTGGACGTAACCTCAAGCACACACGTTCAATCGGGCAGCGCTGCAATGGACAATCCGGACAACTGGCAGCCGATCACCCGGGAAGAACTGGAAACCCTGGTCGCACGGCAGTTGCAGGATTGCTCACCTGTCCAACGAGCCACCTTCGAATCCCTGCGCGTGCCATTCCATGCGGTTCGGTTGCACAGGCTGGGCATGATTGAGTGGGTCTGGGCGGTCGCACAGCTGCCCGACGGGTTGCTGTACTACGAGGACGTTGAGGAAGGATTCGAGATGGGCACGCCGGGAGAGGATGGTGTGTTGCCGAACCAAGGCTGTTCTCAGCTGACGCTGACCCACATTCTCCATCGTTTGGTGATCTGAGCATCAGATCTCGCAGATCGCTGCATCTGCCCGAGTTCAGGACGCTCTTCTGGCGGCATACGTGCATTTCACCGCATCCTGCAAGGCCTTCGGCCACAGTGGCCGCTGTCTAACCAAAGCGCTGGCGCGCAGACTTTGACTCATGACCGATCTCCATCGCCTCCGCGGCCGCATCACCGCGCTGGTTCTCAGCGAAGCCTGGCGCCGCCGCGCCGCGCTCTGGGGCGGCGCCGTGGCCGTGGCGCTGGTGGCCATCCTGTTCGCCAAGGCCAGCGATGCGGCCTTCCATCTGTTCCAGCGCATCACGTCACACTCGCCATGGTGGGCCCTGCTGCTCACGCCCGGCATCTTCGCGCTGCTGGCGTGGCTCACTTCCGGCGTGCTGAAGCCCACGCGGGGCAGCGGCATTCCGCAGGTCATCGCTGCGCTGGACAAGGCCGATGAGCCGTTCCGGAAAACCAACCTTTCCCCAGCGGTTTCGGCCGGCAAGCTGCTGCTGACCTCGCTGTCGCTGCTGGGGGGCGCATCGGTCGGGCGCGAGGGGCCCACCGTGCACGTAGGCGCAAGCCTGATGTATCTGTTCGGCCGCTGGTTCGGTTTCAAGGATCCCCGCGAGCTCTCGCACTTCCTGCTGGCCGGTGGTGCGGCGGGTATCGCGGCGGCCTTCAACACGCCGCTGGCCGGTATCGTCTTCGCCATCGAGGAGCTCAGCGGCCGCTTCGAGCATCGTTTCTCAGGCACCCTGCTGACCGCAGTGATCGTCGGCGGCGTGGTGTCGCTGGGCCTGCTCGGCAACTACACCTACTTCGGCCATGTGAGTGCACGCCTGCCACTCGGCCAGGGCTGGCTGGCCATCCTGCTTTGCGGCGTGGTGGCAGGGCTGCTGGGCGGCCTGTTCGCGCGTGCGGTGCTGGCCAGTGCGGCGGGCCGCCCGCGTTGGCTCGGGCGACTGCGGCAGCGGCATCCGGTGCTGCTGGCCGCAGGCTGCGGCATGGCGGTGGTACTGCTCGCCCTGGTCTTCGGTGAAGGCGCGTTCGGCACCGGCTACGAGCAGGCGCGCAGCCTGGTGCAGGGGCAGGCGCTGGTCGGCCACGAGTTCGGGTTGATGAAGCTGCTGGCCAATCTGGCCTCGTACGTGGCGGGCATTCCCGGCGGCCTGTTCTCGCCGGCGTTGGCGGTCGGCGCTGGACTCGGCCACAACCTGGCAGTGCTGATGCCGGGCGTGGACCCGCGCGCGTTCGTGCTGCTGGGCATGTGTGCTTACCTGACCGGCGTTACCCAGGCCCCGCTGACGTCGGCGGTGATCTCGCTGGAACTGACCGACAGCGGCGACCTGCTGCTGCCGATACTGGCCACGGTGCTGATCGCGCGTGGCGTGTCCGGGCTGGTGTGCAGGGTGCCGATCTATCGCGGGCTGGCGGAGTTGTTGATCGGGCCCGCCGCTACGCCACCGGCGACCGGACAGGGTGAACGCCTTTCCTGACGGGCGGCGGCCCCCGTCGCAGTTGAGGGCAGTTCCGACACTGCAATCGGTGCTTCGCCGATGGCCGCACGCGGTGTGCGCCATCAAGTATTGGGTGATGCGTACTTATCTCCTGCGTTCGGCAAACCGTGTTTCGCGCGCACTGCTTGGTGTGCTGCTACCGCTCCGCTGCCTGGTCTGCGGCGACCCGGGCCACGATGATCTTGATCTGTGCTGCGCTTGCCTGGCCGATCTGCCCTGGGCAGGCCGTGCCTGCCTGCGCTGCGCGTTGCCGTTGCCCGACACCGCGTTGATCGTCTGTGGCAGCTGCCGCGAGGAGGTACCGCCACAGACGGCTACCCACGCCAGCCTGCTGTACCTGCCACCGGTCGACCAGTTGCTGGTCCGCTACAAGTTCCATCAGGATCTCGCAGCCGGACGCCTGCTCGCGCAGTTGATGCAGCGCGCACCGCCGCCGTGGTGGTGTCCACCGCTGGTGCCGGTGCCGCTGCACAATCGCCGGCTGCGCCAGCGCGGCTACAACCAGGCGGGCGAGCTGTGCCGGCTGCTGCCGATGCCGGTCTGGCAGGGGCTGTACCGGCGGCGCCACACCGCGCCGCAGTCCGAGCGCACGGCCGAACAGCGCAGGGAAAATCTGTTCGATGCGTTCGATGTGCGTGGATTGGTGCCAACGCGGCTGACCGTGGTCGATGACGTGATGACCACCGGCAGCACGGTGATGGAGGTTGCCGAGACGCTGCGCCTGGTGGGCGCTGCGGAGGTGCGCGTGTGGGTCTGCGCGCGGGCGCCGTGATCGCCCTCTTCATCCACAGGGGCTAGGATGAGGCCGGTTCCGGATCGAAGGAGTGGTCATGAATTCCCCCTTGTCTCCCTTGCTGTCGGCGGTTGGCCGCAGCTGGTGGATCCTGCTGCTGTACGGGCTTGTCGCACTGGGTTTTGGCATCGTTGCCATCGGCTGGCCCTTGTCCGCAGCGATGGCGCTGGCGTGGACACTGGGCGTGATGGCCATCGTTGAAGGCGTCATCAGCCTGTTCGCACTGATCAGCGGCGGCAGTGGTGCCTCGCGTGGGTGGCTGGCGCTGTATGCCATCGCCTCGCTGGGCTTCGGCATCCTGGCGGTCATCAATCCGCTGGCCACGGCCAGCGTGCTGGTGCTGTTCCTGGCGGCGTGGCTGCTGGTGGCAGGCATCTATCGCATCGTATTCGCGATCCGCGTGCGCAAGCAGATCCAGGGCGAGTGGCTGCTGATCCTCAGTGGCGTGCTGGCGGTGGTGCTGGGGCTGCTGTTCGCGGCCAATCCGTATGCAGGCGTGGCGGTGACCACGCTGTGGATCGGCATCGGCAGCCTGCTGTATGGGCTGCTGCAGGTACTGGTGGCATTCAAGCTGCGGAAGCTGAAGTGAGGGCTGCGCTTTCCCTGTTGCTGGGCGTGGCGTTGGCCCTGACCGGATGCATGCCTGGCGCCACACCCGGTGCCTTGGCAGGCAAGGATCATGCGCCACGCCCCGGCGTGGATGTGCGCCTGAGCGCGGTGGACGCCTCCGGCAAAGGCCGGCCGGCGCAATGGCAAGGCGAAACCCTGGCCCTGCGCGAGCCGCCGATTGCCGGCAGTGCGGACATTGCTGATGTGCGCTACGTACTGGACGATTCCAAGCAGCCCGGCCTGCAGATCCGCTACCGGCCCGAAGCGCACCAGCGCATCCACGATGACACGGCAGCACTGGTGGGCCAGCGGGCAGCGATCAGCGTGGATGGCCGCGTGCTGATGGTGGCGACGGTGCAGGGACCGTTCGGCGAATCGATGATGCTGAGCGGGTTGCCCAGCGTTGCCGAGGCGCAGGCGCTGGCCAAGCACATCACGGGCGACTGACGGACGTGCCAACACCCCCACGCTGCGCATGGAGGTCGACCAAGGTCGACCGCTACCGGGCGAACCGTGCCTCGATCTCTTCCAGCGACTTGCCCTTGGTCTCCGGCAGCCAGAACGCGGCCACCAGGAAGAACACAAAGGTGCACGCCGCCCAGAACACGAACATGCTGGCGTAGCCGTAGTGGCCCACCGTGGGCAGGAAGATGGCGGCGATGGTGGTGGACACGAACTGGTTGATCAGCAGCGCGATGCTCATGCCATTGGAACGGATGCGGTTCGGCATCAGCTCCGACAGTGCCAGCCACACGCACACGCCGGGGCCGACGGCGAAGAACGCCACGAACACCAGGATGCAGGTGGCCACGGCCCAGCCGTGTGCCGGTGGCGGCACCGGGCCAATGCGGGCCTGCTCGATGCGCAATGGCGCCTGGCTGGCACTGGCCGGGTCGGCAAATGGATTCAGGTGGAGTTTGCGGAAGAACGCACCGATCACGCTGTCCGGCTGCACGGTGCCGGCACGCTCGATGCGCAGCTCGCGGTCGGTCAGGTTGTCGCTGCGCAGGGCGCGCACATTGGTGAAGTCGCCGTAGGCATACGACACGGTCAGTTGCAGCGGCCGGCCTTCGCTGTCGATGCCAGCGCCGAGGCGCTGCCACTGCGCATCATCCAGCACCAGCCGCAGGCCGTCGCCGCTGACCGCTGCCTGCAGTTGCGGCTGCACGTCGGTACGGCCGCGTTCGGCCTGGAAGAACAGCGTGGCCGCGCCCAGCAGGGCCACGCAGATGCCGCCGCTGCCGAGCATCAGCAGGAATTTGCGGCCCTTGCGGTCGACCAGCAGCAGCGCGACCACGGTCATCACCGCGTTGAGCAGCTTGATCGCCACGTCGGCACCGTTGGCCACCGAACCGGACAGGCCAGCCTGGTTGAGGATGTTGACCGCGTAGGCCAGCACCGAGTTGATGCCGGTGGCCTGGGTGCAGGCCAGCACCACGCACGCGAGCACGAACGGCACCACGTAGCGGCGGCTGAACAGCGGGTCGCGCTTGCCGTCGCTGCTGCTCGATTCCGGCGCCTGGATCTGGGCCAGCGTGGGCTCAACCTCTGCGGCGGGGAGGACGCGCTCAAGGCTGCGCCGGGCTTCATCGATGCGGCCGCGGCGTACCAGCCAGCGTGGCGATTCGGACAGCAAGAAGATACCGGCGCAGAACAGCAGGCCAGGCGCCAGACAACTCCAGAAGATGGTGCGCCAGGCGTGGTCCTTCACCGTGAACAGTTCCTGCGCCTGCTGCGCGACCGGCAGCGAGCGCACGGCTTCGGCGGCGGCATCCACCGCATATGCGTGGTACAGCCCGATCAGTGCCGCCAACACCAGGCCGATGGTCAGCAGCAGCTGGAACATCGCCGCACCGCGTCCACGCCGCTCGGGGCTGAGCACTTCGGCCAGGTACAGTGGAATCACGACGCCGATCAAACCGCCACTGATGCCCTGCAGCAGGCGTCCCAGCAGCAGCGGCGTGTAGCCGGAGGCCAGTGCCATGATCGGAATCGATGCGGTGAACAGCAGGCCGGCCAGCAGCATCGCGCCGCGGCGACCGATCAGGTCGGCGACCATGCCGGCGAACAGCGAGGACAGCACGCTGCCCAGCAGTACCGCCGCCACCACGAAGCCGAGCTGCTGGCTGCTGAGCTGCCAAGCGTGACTGGCGGTCGCTTCAAGATAGGGCAGGGCACCGGCGATGATGCCGATGTCGATGCCGTACAGCAGGCCACCGAGGCCGCCGATGAAGAGCAGGTAGCGTACGGGCCAGCGCGGAGCGGTGCTTGGAGTCATCGGCAGTTCCTGTGGTAGCGCCGGGCCACGCCCGGCGGCGGTTCGTCGCAGAGTGCTTTCTGTAGAGCCGAGCCATGCTCGGCTGCTTTCCGTTCCGATATCGAGGTTCCCCATGCCGCGCTTCGCGCGCTGAGCCGAGCATGGCTCGGCTCTACAGGGAGCCTGCGCGGCATCCGGGCCGCATCGCGCGTGTCAGTTCAGATCGACCACGCGCCCACCCACCACCACCTGCTGCAGGCGCAGTTCGGCGTCCAGCACCACCAGGTCGGCGCGGGCGTCGGGCGCGATGCGGCCGCGATCGCCCAGGCCCAGATAGTCGGCCGGGAAGGTGGAAACCCGCTGCGAGGCGTCGGCTAGGTCCAGGCCGACGCGCACCAGGTTGCGAAGCGCCTGGTCCATGGTCAGTGCGCTGCCGGCCAGCGAACCCGTCGCCAGGCGCACGCAGCCGCCGCACTTGTGCACGCGCTGCTCGCCCAGCGCGTACTCGCCGTCGGGCATGCCGGTGGCGGCAGTCGCGTCGGTCACCGCGTACAGGCGCGGAATCGCGCGCGCGGCCAGGCGGATCACGCCGGGATGGATGTGCTGCAGGTCGGGAATGATCTCGGCGTACTGCGCATGTGCCAGCGCCGCCGCGGCGATGCCAGGCCGGTAGTGGTCGACGCCGGTCATGCCGTTGAACAGATGGGTGAAGCCGGAAGCCCCGGCCTGCAGCGCAGCAACACCTTCTTCGTAAGTGCCAGCGCTGTGGCCAAGCTGCACACGGATGCCCATTGCCGAAAGCGCGGGAATCAGCGCGGTGTGCTCGCCGATTTCCGGCGCCAGTGTCATCACCCGGATCGGCGCCAGCGCGTGCAGCTGCTGCACCAGTGCCACCGTCGCCTCGATCGTACGATTGGGCTGTGCGCCCAGCCGCTGCGGGCTGATGAACGGCCCTTCCAGATGTACGCCGACGATGCTGGCGGCGTCGGCATCGGGCGCCGCCATCGCCGCAGCGACGCCGTGCAGCGCGTGCTCGATCTCGTCCAGCCCGGCGGTCATGGTGGTCGCCAGCAGCGTGGTGGTGCCGAAGCGCAGATGGGTGCGGGCGATGGTGCGTGCCACGTCGCCGCCCTGCATCAGGTCCACGCCGGCCGCGCCATGCACATGCAGGTCGACGAAGCCGGGCAGGATCACTGGCAGCTGCAGGTCGTCGGCGCCGCTGTGGTCGTCCACCTGCAGCTGGCGGATGTGCGAATCGAAGTGGACCTGGCCACGCCGCCAGCCCAGCGGGGTGAGGATGCGGCCATGCAGGGTGCGGGTGTCGGTCATGCAGTGGGCTCGGCGATGATCACTTCGATGCCCACCCGCTGCAGCCCTTCACGGGTTGCGTCGTCGATGCCGGCGTCGGTGATGATGGCGTGGATCTGATCGAGAAGTGCGATGCGGTGCAGGCTGACGCGGCCGAACTTGGAGGCGTCGGTCAGCACCACGATGCGGCGCGCGCGCTCGACCATGCGGTGGTTGAGGCGGGCTTCGGCTTCATCGTGGGTGGTCAGCCCGAACTGCAGGTCCAGGCCGTCCACGCCCAGAAACAGGGTGTCGAAGCTGTAGGAGTTGAGGCTGGCTTCGGCCTGGCTGCCCTGCAGCGACAACGACTGCTGGCGCAGCAGTCCACCGGTCAGCAGCACGTTGATGCCGGGCGCGTTGGCCAGTTCCCAAGCGATGTTCAACCCATTGGTCATCACCGTCACGTCGCGCTGGGTGCGCAAGTGGCGGGCCAGGGTCATCGTGGTCGAGCCGGAGTCGATGATGATGTTGTCACCGGGCCGCACCAGGCGCGCGGCACACGCGCCGATCGATTCCTTCAGCGGCAGGTTCAGTGCGTCCTTTTCGTGGATGTCCTGTTCCTGTGGCGGCGTGCGCACCAGCGTGGCGCCGCCGTGAGTACGATTGGCCAGGCCTTGCGATTCGAAGTGAGTCAGGTCGGCACGGATGGTCACCGCCGACACGCCGAAGCGCTCGACCAGATCGGCCACCTGCACCGAGCCGTGCTCGATCAGCAGCTGCAGGATCTGTTGCCGGCGGGAGCGGGTGTTGCGCATGGCCATTCTCGGTGTCGCGGGGAAAGGTAAAGATTAGCCGTTCGCAGCAACGGCGGCAGCCGAACGTGCGTTCTGCGTGCGGGTTCCGGCCTGGTTGGCGCTGCAGGCGCGCGCGTACTCGCCCAGGCACAGGCCGATGCGGTGCTGCACCAGCGCGGTGGGCGTGTTGGCCAGCGTGCCCTCACGCACGGCGCGGTACTGCTCCGGCAGGTACTGGCTGAGCAGTACCAGTGGCGGCGCGTGCTGTTCCAGGTTGGCGAACAGGGTCTGCACCGCCTGCACCAGCGCGGGCTCGCCCCAGTAGTAGCGGCAGCGGTCGCTGAAGGAATAGCTGCGCAGCAGGCGCAGCGCTGCCTCATCGCCCTGGTAGTAGGACTGCCAGTACTTCGGCTGCGCCACCATCACTTCATCCAGCACCTGCGGCAGGCGCGAGCACTGTGCGGCCGGCAGCAGTTCGGCCTCGATCGCGGCCAGCGCGAACAGCGCTTCGCGGTAGGCGAAGGTCGCCGCCGGGCCGACCTTGAGGATGGCGAAGTGGTCGCGCACCAAGGCGTGCAGGCCACTTTCGCGCTGGTAGTCGGTGGAATGCGCTTCGAACACGATGCGCGGCTGCTGTTCGAGGAAGTCGGCCAGCGTGCTGGCGGCGGCCGGGTCGTACTCGTGCACACTGCTGTGGTCGAAGTCCACGCCCGGTTGCACCACCATGGCGATCACGCGCTGCCACGCATCGCGCAGCTGCGGCGTATCGAACGCCTGCTGATGAATCGCCAGGGTCTGCGCGGCAGCAGCGGGCGTGGTCACCTGCAGGCCTTCGGCCAGCGAGGCTTCGCCACCGGGAATCGGCACTTCGGTACCGATCACGTAGACCGGCGGCGGCAGGCCATGATCGGCGGCGGTGCGTTCGGCGATTTCGGCCAGCTCGGCCGAGCGCGCAGCGACGATGGCATCGGGCAGTGGCACCGGATCATCGGCGCAGGACATGCTGCAATCCAGATGGATCTTGTGGAAACCGGCGGCGACGTAGGCTTCGATCAGCACGCGCGCGTGGGTCATCGCTTCAGCGGCCGGGCGCTTCTGCCAGGCATTCGGGCCGAGGTGGTCGCCACCCAGGATCAGCCGCTCGCGCGGGAAACCTTCTTCATCGGCCAGCGTGCCCACGTAATCGCGGTACTGCGGCGGGGTCATCCCGGTGTAGCCGCCGAACTGGTCGACCTGGTTGGAGGTGGCCTCGATCAGCAGCACGGTACCGTGCGCCAGCGCCACGTGCATGGCCGCGCGCAGCACCTGCTCGTTGCTGCAGCAGACGCTGTACAGGCCGACATTGGCACCGGCGCGGTGGGAAGCAAGCAGGGTCTGCAACGGGGACATGGTCAGGCTCCGGACATCAGGAAAACGAGGGTTGGCAGGCGAGCAGGGCGGCACCACGTGCGCCACCGGCATCGCCGAAGCGTGGCGGCACGATCGGTGGCACCTGCACACCCTTGAACAGGTGGGTGGCGATGGCGGCGGGCAGGTGCTGGTACAGCGGCGCGTACTGCGAAAGGCCGCCGCCGAGCACGATCACGTGCGGGTCCAGCGCCAGCACCAGCGCGGCCAGGCTGTGGCCGAGCAGGTCGCGGTGGATGTCCAGCGCCTTGCGCGCGCGGGCATCACCGGCTTCGGCCAGGGCGATCACGGCGCTGGCGTCGGCGGCGCTGCCACCAAGGTGGCGCTCGATCATCGCCACGCCACTGCCGGACACATAACGCTCCACGCAGCCCTGCAGGCCGCAGGCGCAGTCGATCAGCGGCAGGCCGTGGCGCTGCAGCAGATGACCGGGCACGCTCCAGTGGCCCCATTCGCCGGCCAGCCCGTTGAAACCGGTCAGCAGGCGGCCCTGCAGGCAGAAGCCACCACCGGCACCAGTGCCGAGAATGGCGCCGAACATGCTGGGGTAGCCGTCAGCCGCGCCGCCGTGCGCTTCAGACAGGGCAAAGCACTGCAGATCGTTGCCGAAGTGCAGCGGGCGCTGCAGGCGTGCCTGCAGATCCTGCGCCACGCATTGGCCGGTCAGTGCAGGCACGTTCGCGCTGAGTTGGCGGCCGCTGCGGCGGTCGCGCACGCCGGGCAGGGCGATGCCGATGGCCGCATCGCTGCGGCCGAGGGCAGCGTCCGCCTCGGCGACCAGCGCCACCACCGCCTGCAGGAAGCCGTCGTAGTCACCCTGTGGGGTGGCCACGCGGCGGCGCCAGGTGACCTGCATCGCCGCATCGCACGCCACCAGCTCGATCTTGGTGCCGCCGATGTCGATGCCATAGCAGGCGTGGGCGATCAGCTCAGCCATGGTGGATGGTGACGCCCTTGACGACGCGGTTGACGGTGCCGTCCGGGAACGGGTTGTCCGGGGTCAGGCCCAGCGCGGCCGAGCGCTGCAGCGCGAACAACTGCGCGAAGCCCAGCCACACTGGCGCCAGCCACGGATCATCCAGTGCCGGCACGGTGAGGGTGTATTCGTCATCGGCGCCGATGTCCGAATGCGGGCCGATCGCCAGCACCTGGCCGGCCACGCCGTCGCGGCGCAGCTCTTCCAGCAGGTCCTGTTCGTAGCGGCGCGCCAGCGGCTGCACGCTGCGCAGCACCACCACCAGGGTGTTGCCGTCCAGCGTCGACTTCGGGCCATGGCGGAAGCCCAGCGGTGTGTTGGCCAGCGCCAGCACGCGGCCGGCGGTGAGCTCCAGCACCTTCAGCGCGCACTCGCGCGCCAGCGCTTCCAGCGGGCCGCTGCCGAGGTAGATGATGCGGTTGAACGGGCGCTGCGCCAGCGCCGCCACCGGTGCATCCCACTGCGCCTGGCCTTCGCGGGCCAGCGCGGCGATCTGCTTCAGGCGCGCCACGCGCGCATCCCACGGCGAACGATCGAACACGGTCAGTGCGGCCAGCAGCATGCAGGTCAGGCTGCTGGTCATGGCGAAGGCGCGATCGCAGCTGGCCGACGGCATCAGCAGCGTGCAGGTATCGGCACGGCCGGCACCACGACGGGCGAGTTCGCCATCGGCGTTGCAGGTGATGTCGAGGAAACGTGCCTCATCCACATCGGCGCGCACGCGGTCCACCGCGGCCACGCTTTCCGGACTGGAACCACTGCGGCCAAACGAGACCAGCAGGGTGGGGCGGTCGCGCTGCAGGTACAGCGCCGGATGGGTCAGCAGGCTGGTGGTGTGCACCACGCGCACCTCGGCCGGCCACTGCGCGTTGATCGCGTCGGCCACCATCTCGGCGATGAAGCCGGAGCTGCCGGCGCCGGTGAACAGCACGCGCTGGTTGGGATCGTTGAGGCTGCCGCCGAGGAAGGCCTGCAGGCGGTCGCGGGCACGCGACAGATCCTGGGCGAGGGCTTCCCACAGCGCGGGCTGCTGGGCGATTTCGGTAGCGGTATCGGCTCCGCCAAGGCGCTGCCAGGCGGACACATCGGAAAGCAGGGTGACGTCCATTCGGAGGTTCCAGTTGGGCCAGCGCACCATCTGCGTTTTCTTTCGAAATGTCAAACATCGAAAGTAAAAAGAAAGAAAATGACGCGATGACTTTTCCCGCTGCCGAGCACTCGGGAAAACGAAAGAACGGGGCGAATGCCGTATCGCACAATGCTTAACAGGCAGCTGCAATCGATTACACAAAGTATTGCGACGCAACAACTTTCGTTTCAGTGGAATATATCTTCCTTTTTCCTTTCAATTTGTTGACATCTTTCGAATCGCTGCCCTAGAGTCGGCCCAACCGCTTTCGAAACGCCCGGTGAACGGGTTGGGAGTCCGTGTGGAAATCTGCGTTCGTCGCTCGCCGCTGATGCTGGCCCTGGTGCCGGCATTGATGTTGGCGTCCATGCCGGCCCAGGCCGAGCCGGTCGGCAACCTGCGTTCGGTTGCCGCCAGCGCCAGCCGCGACGGCGTGCAGGGCTGGGACCTGCAGACCGACAAGGGAGCGCGCATCCGCATCGAACTGCCGGCCACCGACATCGTCCGCGTGCAGGCCGGCCGAAACGGCACGCTGACCGGCGCCGGCGACAAGGCCGCGCCGATCGTACTGCCGCAGCCCAAGGCCAACGTGCAGGCGCAGCTGGAAGAAGACGCGCAGGAAATCCGCGTGCGCACCGAGTCCCTGGTGCTGCATGTACAGCGGCAGCCGCTACGCATGCGCCTGGAACGGCTGGACAACGGCCAACCCACCGCGCTGTGGCAGGAACTGCAGCCGCTGGACCTGGATGCCACGCAGAGCGTGCAGGTGCTGTCCTCGCAGGCCGATGAGGGCTACTTCGGTGGCGGCCAGCAGAACGGCCGCTACCAGTTCAAGGGCCGCGAGCTGGAGGTGTCCTATTCCGGCGGCTGGGAAGAGGGCGACCGCCCCAGCCCTGCACCGATGCTGCTGAGCAGCCGTGGCTGGGGCATGCTGCGCAATACCTGGAGCGATGGCAGCTACGATCTGCGCGAGGCCGACCAGTCCACGCTGCTGCATCGCGAAGACCGCTTCGATGCCTATTACTTCGTCGGCGCCGACCTGCCGAAACTGATCGAGCGCTACACCCAGCTGACTGGCCGCCCGAACATGGTCGCGCGCTGGGCGCTGTCCTACGGCGACGCCGATTGCTACAACGATGGCGACAACAGCAAGAAGCCCGGCACCGTGCCCGAAGGCTGGAGTGACGGCCCGACCGGCACCACGCCGGATGTGATCGACTCGGTGGCCAAGCAGTACCGTGCCCACGACATGCCCGGTGGCTGGATCCTGCCCAACGATGGCTACGGCTGCGGTTACAAGAAGCTGCCGGAAACCGTGCAGGGCTTGGCCAAGTACGGCTTCCGCACCGGTCTGTGGACCGAGAACGGCGTCGACAAGATCGCCTGGGAAGTGGGCGAGGCCGGCAGCCGCGTGCAGAAGCTGGACGTGGCCTGGACCGGCAAGGGCTACCAGTTCGCGATGGACGCCAACCGCCAGGCGTTCAACGGCATCCTCGACAATTCCGATTCGCGCCCGTTCCTGTGGACGGTGATGGGCTGGGCCGGCATCCAGCGCTATGCCGTGGCCTGGACCGGCGACCAGAGCAGCAGCTGGGACTACATCCGCTGGCATGTGCCGACCCTGGTCGGTTCCGGCCTGTCCGGCATGGCCTACGCCAGCGGCGACGTCGATGCGATCTTCGGCGGCAGCGCCGAGACCTTCACCCGCGACCTGCAGTGGAAGGCGTTCACGCCGGTACTGATGGGCATGAGCGGCTGGTCGTCGAACGCACGCAAGCATCCGTGGTGGTACGACGAGCCCTACCGCAGCATCAACCGCGATTACCTGAAGTTGAAGATGCGCCTGACCCCGTACATGTACGGCCTGGTGCACGAGGCCGCGCAGACCGGCGCACCACCGGTGCGTGGCCTGATGTGGGACAACCCGCGCGACCCGCATGCGCAGGATGAAACCTACAAGTACCAGTTCCTGCTTGGCCGCGACCTGCTGGTGGCGCCGGTGTACCGCAGCCAGGCCGCCAGCCGTGGCTGGCGCCGCGACATCCACCTGCCGGCCGGCGGCTGGATCGACTACTGGGATGGCCGCCGCGTGCAGGCCGGCGCCGACGGCCGCCAGCTCGACCGCCAGGTGGACCTGGCCACGTTGCCGGTGTTCGTGCGTGCCGGTGCGATCCTGCCGATGTACCCGTCGATGCTGTTCGACGGCGAGAAGCCGCTGGATGAAGTGACGTTCGACCTGTACCCGCAGGGCGATTCGCAGTACACGCTGTACGAAGACGATGGCAACACGCGCCGCTACCAGCAGGGCGAGTCGAGCACGCAGGTGATCCGCGTGCAGGCGCCGGTGCAGGGCAGTGGCCCGGTGCAGGTGCAGATCGATGCGGTGCAGGGCCAGTACAACGGCCAGCTGGCGCAGCGCCGCTACGGCCTGCGCGTGCTCAGCCGCCAGGCGCCGCGTGCGGTGCAGGCCGCTGGCCGCGCGCTGCCGGCGCTGGCTGATGCCGCTGCGTTCAACGCTGCTGCTGAAGGCTGGTACTTCGATGCCGCCGAACGACGCGGCACGCTGCATGTGCGCACCGCCAGCCAGGACATCCGCCAGCCGCTGCAGCTGCAGCTGGACTTCGCGGTGGCCGCTGCGGCCGCCGACGATGCCTTTCCGGCTGCGCCGGTGCTGGGCCGCGAACTGCCGGCCGACAGCCTGCTGGTGGTCAACCGCCCGGCTGAAGAGCCTGGCCATGCGCTGGAAAATGCCTTCGACGACGATCCGGCCACCTGGTTCCGCAGTGTGCGCAACCAAGCCGTGCGCACCGGTGCGCATGAGTGGGTGATCGGGTTCGGCGAGCGCAGGATGATCGATGGCATCGACATCGCGCCGCGCAACGACAAGAACTGGAAGCACGGCCAGGTACGCGACTACGAGGTGTACCTGGGCGACAGCAATGGCGAATGGGGTGAGCCGATCGCACGTGGCCGCCTGCAGCTGAAGGAAGGCGTGCAGCGCATCGCGTTCCCGGCCCATGCCGGCCGCCTGCTGCGCTTCCGCGTGCTGAGCGTGCAGAACCCGGAAGGCGATGGCGCCAGCAGCACCGATCCGATGGTTACCGCCGCACAGGGCAGTGCCCGCGCCTTCGATGCGCTGCAGCCGCGCGACGTCGGCCCGATCGCACTGTCCACCTTCCACATCCTCGAACACCAGGAACCGGAGCGACCGGCCCGGCAGCGCTATCTCTCCGAGCTGCCGGTGCCGGCCGCGCTGGCCAGCCAGGTGCGCGCCGACCAGTCGTTCCGTGGCGATGCCGGCATGCGCATGAACGGCCTGCAGTTCCGCCGTGGCCTGGGCGTCGGCGCCAACAGCCGCATCGACCTGCGCCTGCAGGGCGGCTGGCACCTGCTGCGTGCCGACCTCGGCATCGACGACGCCTGCCGCAGCGCCGGTGGCCTGCAGTTCCAGGTCTGGGGTGACAACCGCCTGCTGTACGACAGCGGCCTGGTGAAGGCACCCGGCGTGGTCAAGCCGGAGCTGGACATCCGTGGCCTTTCCACCCTGAGCCTGCGCACGCTGGGTGCGCAGGGCAGCCAACCCGCCCAGGTCTGTGCCAACTGGGCCAACGCCGTACTGATCGGCCAGGAGGGCGACTCCGCCAGCATCGTCGCCCCATGACCCCCTCGTAACACCGCTCCTCCCCCCGCCCATTCCGACTACGGCCCTCGTGGCCGTGGCCCGGGAGCGTTTTGCCCGCCGAACGCCCACGCGCTCACTTATTGCGCTGCACCCCTGCCAGGAGAGAACCCCGATGTTGCCCGCCCGCCACCACCGCCCCCCCTGTCGTTCGATCGCTCCGCTGTCGCTGGCCATCGCCGGCGTGCTGCTGTCGGTCGCCGTTCCTGCCTTCGCCCAGGAGAGCAAGGACAAGGCCACCGACCTGGCCCGCATCGAGGTCACCGGTTCCAACATCCGCCGCACCGACGTTGAAACCGCCTCGCCGGTGCAGGTGATCAGCAAGCAGGACATCCAGAACATGGGTGCGCGCACGCTGTTGCAGGTGCTCGACAACCTGCCTGCCGCACGTCCGGCGCAGCAGGATGCGCGTTCGTTGTTCACCGGTTCCGACGGTGCCTCGCAGGCCAACCTGCGCGGCCTCGGTGCCCAGGGAACGCTGGTGCTGCTGAATGGTCGTCGCCTGTCGTACTACGGTGCACCGGCCGGCTTCCAGACCCAGTTCGTCAACATCGACGCGATCCCGGCTGCGGCCATCGAACGCATGGAAGTGCTGACCGACGGCGCTTCGGCGGTGTACGGCACCGACGCGGTGGCCGGCGTGATCAACGTGATCACCAAGCGCAACTTCCAGGGCGCCGAGGTCAGCTTCACCAACGACACCTCCTCGCGCATCGACTCCTACGGCGAGCGCCAGGCCAGCATCACCGCCGGCTTCGGTGACCTGGCCGAGAACCGCTTCAACATCTACGGTGCGGTCAACATGTACCGCCGCGACGCGATTCCGCTGAGCGATTTCTACGACAAGCGGCCCGACCAGTACTACGTCAACAATCCGAACTACCTCAACAACCTGCGCCTGGGCGTGGGCAGCAAGCCGGGTGAATTCAATCCGGGCACTTACTTCGCCTTCGATCCGGTCACCGGCCGCCGCGTGCAGGAAGCCGCGCCGGGCTGCAGGAACGTGCTGACCAGTGAAGCGGCCGGTCCGCGTTGCGTCTGGGAAACCTGGATGAACAACGAGATCGACGCCGGTGCCAAGTCCGAGCGCAACACCGCCTACCTCAACGGCACTTTCCTGGTGGGTGACAGCACCGAGATCTTCGCCGAGGCGACCTACACCGACATCGACCTGCGCGCCAACGGCGGCACGCCGCGCACCTACGGCACCACCACCGGCAACCCGACCAGCTGGTTCTCGCGCAATACCGGCAACACCGTCAACCAGTTCCTGTACCCGTTCCTGGGCCCCAACAACGAATACAACCATGCCAGTCCGCAGTTGAAGGCGATGATGGGCGGGGTGGTCGGCCTGAACTACCTGCTGCAGGATGCCGGCCCGAACTACTTCGGCCAGCGCAACACCGACAAGAGCTACCGCGTGCTGGCCGGTGCGCGTGGCAACCGAGGTGACTGGAACTGGGAGACCGCCTTCGCCAGCGCCGGTACCCACTCCACCACCTACCAGACGATCAACGTCAACACCAAGGGCTTCGAGAAGGCGTTCGGGCCGTACACGATCGATCCGGGTACCGGTCGGGTGATCATCTCCGACCACCCGGCGTACAAGTTCGGCGAGATCAGCGAAGCCAACGCCGCATTGATCCGTGAAGCATTCCCGACCTTCGACATCCAGTCGTGGACCCGCCTGCATACCCTGGACGGCAAGATCGAAGGACCGCTGTTCCAGCTGCCGGCCGGCGAGATGCGCGCCGCGTTCGGCTTTAACGCCAGCCGCGAGACCTTCTACACCCCGGGCAATGCCGATGCGGCCAATGGCCTGATCACCCAGCAGGGTGGCTCGTGGTTCGACGGCAAGCGCAACACCTACGCGCTGTTCGCCGAGACCGTGGCGCCGATCACCGACAAGCTGGAACTGGATGCGGCGGTGCGCGTGGACAAGTACCCGAACTTCAGTGCCAACGTGGCGCCGAAGATCGGCTTCAAGTACCAGGCCTTCGACCAGCTGATGCTGCGCGGCACCTATTCCACCGGCTTCCGCGCACCGAGCCTGGCCGAGTCCGGCAATGGCGGCGTGTTCGCACAGCTCGGTGGCTTCCGTGATGAACTGCGCTGCGGCGAGACCAACGCCATCGCCAACCTGCTGCTGAAGTCGCAGCGGCCGGGTGACGTCGACCTCGGCAAGAACCTGCTGAACGTCGACTGCAGCCGCACCGTGGCGCGCATGACCCAGCCGAACAAGGACCTGAAGCCGGAAAAGGCCAAGATCGCCACCCTCGGCTTCGTATACGAGCCAGCAACCTGGCTGTCGGTGTCGGCCGACTACTGGTTCATCTACCGTGACAATGAAATCGTCGCGCCGGACTACCGCCGCATGGAAGACATCATCTCGATGTCGCGCTCGCCGATCACCGACAGCGACCGTGCCAATCTTGCCCAGTTGGCGGCGATGTGCGCCGACCCGGCCAGCGGCGTGAGCTGCCCGGCCACCCTGCCGGGCTACTCCGCCGGCAACGTGGCCAGCGTGGTCGGCCAGTACAAGAACCGCGGCAAGACGCTGATCGACGGCTTCGACATCGACGCGCGCAGCCGCTTCTCGCTGGGCGACTGGGGCAACCTGAACATCGGCCTGGCCGCCACCATCGCCAACCGCAACCGCTTCTACATGGACGCGGAGAACGGCTGGTACTACGGCGACGTGGTGGGCTACTACAACAACCCGCGCCTGCGTGCCACGCTCAATGCAGACTGGACCTACAAGCAGGTGACCACCAGCATGTTCGTCAACTACGTGGGCGGCACCAAGTGGGCCACCGACCAGATCGACGAAGAGAGCAACAACAAGGAAACCTGCACCGGCGGCTACCTGGCCCTGCAGAAGAGCAAGTGCGATGGTGCACCGTCGTGGTGGACCGCCAACATGAGCGTCACCTGGCGCCCGGATGACGCGTGGAACCTGAGCTTCACCGTCAAGAACCTGTTCAACCGCCTGCCGTTCTACGATCCGAACAGCTTCCTGGGTGACTCCAGTGACTACGCCACCATCTTCGGTCGTGGTTACAGTGTGACCATCGGCTACCGATTCAAGTAATTCCGTTTGCGTGACCCGGCGGGCCGGCTACGGCCGGCTCGCTGCCAAGAGGAGAGATGTCTGCCATGAAGCGTAGGGAATTCATCGCGGCCAGTGCCGCTGTCGCCGCCAGCAGCCTGCTGCCGCAGACCCCGGCATGGGCACGCGGGCGCAAGGTGCGCCTGGCCATGATCGGCACCGGGATGCGTGGGCTGGTGCTGCTGAAGGAGCTGGTGCGCCGCGACGATGTCGAGGTGGTCGCGTTGTGCGACATCGAGCCGATCATGCTCGGCCGCGCCATGGACATGGTGGCCAAGGCCGGCAAGCCGGCCCCGAAGACCTACGGCCAGGATCGCGACACCAATGCCTGGAAGCGCCTGTTGGATCAGAAGGGCATCGATGGCGTGATCATCGCCACGCCGTGGGAGTATCACGCGCCGATGGCGATTGCCGCGATGCAGGCCGGCGTGGCCGTGGGCTGCGAAGTAGTGGCCGGCATCACCCTGCAGGACCACTGGGACGTGTTGAAGACCCAGCTGAGCACCGGTACCCCGTACATGCTGCTGGAGAACGTCTGCTATCGCCGCGACGTGATGGCCGCGTTGCAGATGGTGCGCCAGGGCCTGTTCGGCGAGCTGGTGCATCTGCAGGCCGGCTACCAGCACGACCTGCGCGGCGTGAAGTTCAATTCCGGCGACCCCAACCAGCCCTACGACAGCGGCGCGGAGTTCGGGCCCAAGGGCTGGAGCGAAGCGCGCTGGCGCACCGAGCATTCGGTGGAGCGCAACGGCGAGCTGTACCCCAGCCACGGCATCGGCCCGTGCGCGATGTACACCGGCATCAACCGTGGCAACCGCTTCACCCACATCAATGCCTTCGCGACCAAGGCGCGTGGCCTGCACGAATACACCGTGGCCAAGAGTGGCGGCACCACCCACCCCAGCACCAAGGTGAAGTTCAAGCTCGGCGACATCGTCACCACCACGCTGGCCTGCGAGAACGGCGAGACCATCCTGCTGCAGCACGACACCTCGCTGCCGCGCCCGTACTCGATGGGCTTCCGCGTGCAGGGCACCAAGGGTCTGTGGATGGACGTGAACCATTCGATCCACATCGAAGGCCGCAGCCCGCCGCACCAGTGGGAAGAGTTCAAGAAGTACCAGGACGAGTACGAGCACCCGCTGTGGAAGCAGAACGCCGACACCGCCGCCAGCGCCGGCCACGGTGGCATGGACTGGTTCGTCATCCATGCGTTTGTCGAGGCGCTGAAGGCCAAGGCACCGATGCCGATCGACATCTACGATGCGGTGACCTGGAGTGCGATCACGCCGCTGAGCGAGCAGTCGATCGCCAATAGTTTCCAGACGCTGGAGTTCCCGGACTTCACTGCAGGTGCGTGGAAGCAGCGCAAGCCGATCTTCGCGTTCGATGGCAGGTACTGATCTGCTCTGTGTAGAGTCGAGCCATGCTCGACTGCTTTGAACATAACGCCGGGCATAGCCCGGCGTTGTTGTTTGTGGCGTCCCCCTACCAAGCCCATGCTAGGCTCGGCTTCGTGCCGGACAGTTGATGTCAAACGACAGAGAGGAGCTGCCTGATGCGCCTGCTGACCTTCACCTGTCCACTTTGCGGCGCCGCGGGGCAGCGGTTTCCACTGCTTTCCGCATCGAGACGGCAGGCGAAGACGGCATGCAGGGGATGTGGCGTGGTGCTGCGCTCGGATCCTCGCTTGGGCCTGTATACGCTCTACCTGTTGTATACGCAGATCATCGTAATGCTGGCTGCATTACCCATGATCTGGGCCTATGCCTCGGGCCGATGGTTCTGGCTGGCTGCGATCTGGGCCGTGGTGTTGATGTTGTCCTGGGTCCCCGGCGCGATCAGGCACGCACGAAGTCCGATCGTGCGCGCCTGGCGCGATCCCGATTACAGCTATGCGCGCAGGCCGGGCGCTACCACTACGCGCGCCGCTGCAAACCCCGGGCAGGGTAGCGATGTGCCAGGTGCCAGCCAATGATCCGGCCGATCATTCTGCTCCTGACCGCAAGCATGGCCGCGTGTGCATCGCACCCGGCCGATGCCGTGCAGTGTCCCGAGGCCACGATCACCTACATCGGCAGTGAAACTGTGGATACCGTGGTCCTTGGCAGGTTCCAGATCGCTACGGAGGGATCGCAGGCACTACGGCTGCCACTGGCCAGCGTGGATCGGCAGGCGCATGCACACGCGGTATCGACCGATATCCGCGACGAACACGGTCTGGCCTGGCGTCCCTTCAGTGTTGTTCTGGAAGAGCTCAAGCCGCCGGCTGCGGACCTGGTGGTTGCACGTGGTGAGATTGAAACCCTCCTGTACGACGGCAAGGGCGCCTTCCTGCCCGGTGCCGTGCAGAAAGGGCAGGCGCTTTCCATCGTCGTGCGCGATCTTCAAGGTTGCACACATCGCTCGATGCCGTTCGCTCCTGAGCCACGTTGACGTGGAAGCGCAAGCGAGAGGCCCGGGGTGACGGGAACGAGCAGGGGAAGATGGCGCGCCCGGAGGGATTCGAACCCCCGACCAATGGCTTCGGAAGCCACTACTCTATCCGGCTGAGCTACGGGCGCGTTGTAGAACCGCCGCGCCGTCGGCCAGTGCCGGGGCGGGCATCGCAGCGCCATGAGGCGGTGCGGGACCGGCATTCTATCCAGTTTCGTCGAACAAATCTCCCCCCACCGGCAAAGCCCTGCCAGAGGCGCAGGAGTATCCTATCGCCATGGCTGATACCCCCCTCATTTCGCCGCAGTCGCCGGCGACGCCGCGTTGGCGGCATTACTGGAGTCTGATGCGCGCTGATCGCCCGATCGGCACGCTGCTGCTGCTGTGGCCCACGTGGTGGGCGTTATGGCTGGCTGCCGGCGGCCTGCCGCCGCTGTGGACGCTGTTCGTGTTCACCGCCGGCGTGTGGCTGACCCGCTCGGCCGGTTGCGTCATCAACGACTATGCTGACCGCTGGCTCGACCCGCATGTGGAGCGCACCAAGGCGCGGCCGCTGGCCACCGGTGCGATCAGCGGCCGCGCCGCGCTGGCGCTGTTTGCGGTGCTGATGCTGGTTGCGTTCGGCCTGGTGCTGACGATGAACGGGCTGACCATCGGCCTGAGCTTCATCGGCGTGTTCCTGGCCGCCAGCTACCCCTACCTGAAGCGCTACACCCATCTGCCGCAGGTCTACCTGGGCATGTCGTTCGGCTGGGGCATCCCGATGGCGTTCGCCGCCGTGCAGGGCGAGGTGCCGATGCTGGGCTGGCTGCTGTATGCCGGCAACATCCTGTGGTCCACCGCCTACGACACCTGGTACGCCATGGTCGACCGCGAGGACGACCTGAAGATGGGCTCGCACTCCACCGCGATCCTGTTCGGTGATCTCGATCTGGTCATCCAGGGCGTGCTCTACGCGCTGTTCCTGGCCACCATGGCGCTGGTTGGCGTGCGTGGCGGGCTGGGTGGGTACTACCTGGCCGGTGTGGCCGTGGCCACGGTGCTGGTGGTGTACGAGTTCTGGATCTGCCGCAACCGCGAACGCGGTCCATGCTTCAAGGCGTTCCTGCACAACAACTGGGTGGGTGCCGCGCTGTTTGCCGGCATCGCCGTGGACCTGGCGCTGCGCTGAGACGCGTAGCCGAGCGTGGGCTCGGCTCTACAGGTGGCCCCCCGAAACCGGATATCCGTAGCGCCCGAGCCCATGCTCGGGCGGCGGCGCACAGCGCCGGGCCTTCCGCCGCCTACGACCAATAGGTGGCTGACAGCCTGCACCCCACCGCCCAGAATCGATCCATCGAACCTGGGAGGGTAGGCGATGGCCTCGAAGGCAGCAGTACAGGATGGCTGGATGGCGCGCGCAGCGCTGCGCTCGGCCGCCTGGGCGGAAAAGTGGTTCCCCGACGCGTATGTGTTCGCGGTGCTGGGCGTGGTCATCGTCGCGCTGGCCGCGATGGGCTTCGGCTCGACCCCGCAGGCCACCGCCAGCGCCTTCGGTGACGGCTTCTGGAGCCTGATTCCCTTCACCATGCAGATGGCCTTCGTGGTCATCGGTGGCTACGCCGTGGCCACCGCGCCGGTGGTCGCACGCTTCATCGATTTCCTCGCCCGTGTGCCGCGCACCGGTCGCGGCGCGGTGGTGTACGTGGGCTTGGTCAGCATGCTCGCCTCGCTGCTCAGCTGGGGTTTCTCGCTGGTGTTCGGCGGCCTGCTGGTCCGCGCGTTGGCCCGCCGTACCGAGCTGCGCATGGACTACCGCGCGGCCGGTGCTTCGGCATATCTTGGCCTGGGCGCGGTGTGGGCCATGGGGCTGAGTTCCTCGGCCGCACAGCTCCAGGCCAACCCGGCCAGCATGCCGCCGGGGCTGGTGGAGATCACCGGCGTGCTGCCGTTCACCGAAACCATCTTCCTGTGGCAGTCGATCGCGCTGACCGCAGTGCTGATCCTGGTCTCGCTGCTGATCGCTTGGCTGACCGCGCCTGCGGCCGGCAGCGCTCGCACCGCTGAAGACTTCCCCGGTGCCGCGCAGGCCGAACCGGAGCCACTGCAGCAGCGCACGCGCCCGGGCGAGTGGCTGGAATACAGCCCGCTGCTGACCGTGCTGCTCTCGCTGCTGGCGTTCGGCTGGCTGTTCAACGAGTTCGCCAACAAGCCGGTGGTCACCGCCATCGCCAACCTCAACACCTACAACTTCCTGTTCATTTCGCTGGGCCTGCTGCTGCACTGGCGACCGCGCAGCTTCCTCAACGCGGTGGCCAAGGCGGTGCCCAGCACCACCGGCGTGCTGATCCAGTTCCCGCTGTACGGCGGTATCGCGATGATCCTCACCCACGCCGCCGGCGGTGACGGGCAGACCTTGGCGCACCGGCTGTCGAGCCTGTTCGTGCACGTGGCCAGCACCGATTCGTTCGCGCTGGTGATGGGCGTCTATTCGGCGGTGCTGGGCTTCTTCGTGCCGTCTGGTGGCGGCAAGTGGATCATCGAGGCGCCCTACGTGATGCAGGCCGCCAACGAACTGAAGGCGCACCTGGGCTGGGCCGTGCAGGTCTACAACGCGGCCGAAGCGCTGCCGAACCTGATCAACCCGTTCTGGATGCTGCCGCTGCTGGGCGTGCTGGGCCTGAAGGCACGCGACATCGTGGGCTTCACCTTCATCCAGCTGCTGGTGCATATCCCGCTGGTGCTGGGCTTGCTGTGGCTGCTGGGGATGACGCTGGCGTACGTGCCGCCGGTGATGCCATGAATGCAGCGTTGGCTTCCCTGTGTGAGCCGGGAAAGCCAGCCTCGTTCAGCGCGTGTCTCCGGCTGCGAGCGCCATGAATGCGAGCAACGCTGAGGATGGCATGAGCACATGCCGAACCCGCATGAATCCTTCAGGCGCTTGTGCCGCAAGAGGTTCCGCGCGTTCATTCACAGGCGTACACACGAATGTAGCCGGCCACCCACGTGTGATTAACCAATCGCTGCAGACGATGGTCCCGTCCACCGCATTCCGCGCGTGGCTTTGGAGATCGGACATGGCACAGCAGAACCAGAACCCGAACCAGAAGCAGCAGGGCCAGCAGAACCAGCAGGATCAGCAGCAGGGGCGCGGCCGCGACCAGCAGCAGCAACAGCAGCAGGAACAGCAGCAGCGCAACCAGCGCAACCAGCAGCAGGGTGGGCAGGACGAGGAAGAGTGACTTCGATGCCCCAGCCTGGGCAACCCGCGAAGCCCCGCCCTGTGCGGGGCTTCGCTTATTCCAGCACGCCGACGCGCTGCAGCACCGGCGCCGCCGACATGTCATTGGGATTGGTGCCGGGCTGGTCCTGCGGCACGTCCATGCCCATGCCGCGGTACAGATCCACCCAGTGCCGGGCGATCTGCCCGGTCTGCGGGTTGCGGAAGTTCATCGGCTGCAACGCGAACACATGGTGCGCACGGAATGCGCGCTCGATGAAGTCCGAGCAGTAGTAGCTGTCCTCGTTCAACACGTATGACGTGTTGTACGGTTTGCCCAGCATCGTGCGTGCGGTCGCGATCGCATCCTTGATGGCGGCCTGCTGCGGTGCCTGCAGGCGATAGACCACGATCTGCCGCTGCCTGGCGCGGGCGTCCTGGCGGAAGTCGACCAGGGATTGCCGGCGCGATCCCTTCTCGTCGGCGTGCAGTACCTCCCACCCCTGCGACGCCAAGGCGACAAGGGCCACGTGGTCGAAGCTGGGGCCGTGCTGCTTGCCGGTGGCATCGTCGATGGCCGCGCTGAGGCCGCTGCGGCCGGCGGTGACGAACAGCAGGTCGCCTTCCCGGACCTCCAGTGCGGCCACAACACCAGGCCACAGCGTTGGCGCCAGCAGGGAGAGGGCAAGCAGGAATGCGCGCATGGGGGCCAGGGTCGAAGCGTGTGCGGCGTAGTCTAACGGCTGCTGCGATGACGTTGATTTCAGCCCAAGTGTGATATGAGTCTCAATTCAGCATGTCGGGATATTCCTGACAGCGGATGTTGAAACTGAATCGACAGAGGCATGGCTATCCTTGCCTCCCTACCGCGCCGGAACCGCGCGCGACCGCCCGGAATCAGGAGGATCCCTTGAACCAGCTCCGCCCCGTTGCCCTGCTTGCGCTTGCCCTGGGGCTTGCGCTGTCGGGCTGCAAGCCTGCGCCCCAGGCTGCCATCACTGACGCCGCCGCAACGGCTCCGAGCAGCACGGCCGCCGCCACGACGCCGGCCACGCCGGTTGCCGCGGCCCCGGCAGACGCGTCTGCCAGCTGCCCCCATCCGGTCTTCGACGACTTCCTCAAGCATTTCGGCAACGAGATCGCGCTGCAGGAAACGTCCACTGCCGATCCGCTGCTGGACAGCCACATCGATGGCGACGCCGAGCCGGAGCCACGCAAGGTGGAGGAGAAGGTGCCGCTTGCCAAGGTCGAATGGCCGGTGATGCCGGACCCGGCCACGCTGCAACGCCAGGGCCGCGAGATGCAGGTCACCCGCCTGCCCGACGGCCAGGTACAGGTGCAGATGCGCACCCCCGATACCAGCGACCAGCAGATCTACACCTTTGCCCAGAAGCCGTGCTGGCAACTGGTCAAGCGTGAGGACGAATCGATCTGACCCCTGAGCGACCGCCTTCGGGCGGTCGTGTGATTCACCCAAGGAGCACCGCATGCGTCTGTCTCCCGTTGCCCCCTTGCTGGCCCTGATGCTTGCTGCCTGCAGCGGCCCTGAGGCGGCTGCACCGGCGGCGGCCCCCGCTTCTACTGACCCGGCAGCGACGCCGGCCGCACCAGCGGCTGTCGTTGCGGACCTTCCCACCTCTCTTACGCGCGACGAGACCGGCATGCATATCGATTGCCAAGGCACCCGCCTGCACCTGGCGGCCCAGCCCACCCAAGACACGGACGCTTCCCGGCTGACCACGCTGGAAATCGAAAAGGACGGCGCACGCCAGGCCATTGCTGCGCCCAAGGAGATGGACGGCTATACCGCCGTTGGCCTGGCCTGCGTGCAGGACCGCAGCGGTACGCCGTACTTCGTCGTGCAGTACGGTGAACTGCCGTTCGGCTGCAGCTTCTGCGAGTGGTACTACCTGTACGACGCCAGTGGCCGCCAGTTGACCCACAGCACACCCCCGCTGCGCGGCGCGGAAGGTGAGGAGCAGGAGCCCAACAACGACGAGTACGAGACGTTGATCGACTCGCTCGGCATCAAGCACCCGGAGGTGAACTACATCGAAGACTGAGCGCAGCGGCAGGACGTCGCACGCGCGCTGTGAACGCAGCACCGCAGTACCGCAGTACTAGAAGTACCAGGAGCAGTACCCCTTAAGGAAATCCCCTTTTTCATAGAATGGATAGCACAGACATGGCAGACATCTACCAGGACATGGTCCAGCCCCGCGGGGCGGCCTACAGCAGTGACCGCATCAAACCGTGGAGCCACTACCGGGAGCCGATCGACCAGAGCGACGGCCGCCTGCATGGCAATTCCCGCCGGTGGGGCGATGCGACCCCGGAAGTACAGTCACGGGTGATCGACACGATCATCGAGTCGGCGCGCGAGAAGGGCCTGACCCCGCGCGAAACCGCGCACGTGCTGGCCATCGCCCGCGTTGAATCGGGCTTCAACCCCGATGCCGCCGCTGGCACCACCTCGGCCTCGGGCCTGGGCCAGTTCATCGACAAGACCGGCAACCACTACCACCTCAACAGCCGCAACCGCTTCGACGTCGGCGCACAGTCCGACGCACTGGTTGACCATTACATCGATAACCGCACGCTGGCGCACAAGCGCGGCCAGGGTGAGGAGTACATCTACAAGTACCACCACGACGGCCCGACCCGCGATTACGGCGGCCTCACCCTGTCTGAAAAGAAGGTGATGCCGTACGTGGACAAGTACGAGCGGTTCGTGGAGCAGCGCCTGGGCCTGACCCACGGCCAGTCCCATGGCAGCCACGCGGCCCCCGCCGCAGCTGCGGCCACCCACGCGCAGGCCAAGCCGGCAGCGGCGCATGCCGAAGGCCAGACCCGCACCTTCGAGCAGACGATGCAGGTGATGCTGCCCCCGCAGAACGGGGTCAAGCCGCACGTTACCGGTGAGTTCGGCGAACACCGCGCGCACAAGCCGCACGGTGGCACCGACTTCAACTATGTCGGCGGCCAGCACGGCCGTAATCTGCAGCACCCGACCGTCCACGCGCCGATCTCCGGAACGGTGACGTTCGTCGGTGGCGACTACGGCACGGTGAAGATCAGGGATGCACAGGGCAACTCGCACGAGATCCTGCACCTGCACTCGACCCAGGTGAAGGAAGGCCAGCCGATCAAGGCGGGCGAGCCGATCGGCACCATGGGCGGGCGTGGCCCGGGCGGTGCGGGGCAGTATGCCCAGCACGTGCATTACCAGTTGAAGGATCCGCACGGCAAGCTGCTCAGCCCGCAGGACTTCTGGGACCACGGCAAGCTGAAGGAAACCGGCAAGGGTGGCCATTCGCATGACGCCGACCACAACGGTGTGCTGCGCCAGGGGGCCAAGGGCGAGGAAGTGACTGCGCTGCAGAAGGAACTCAACCGCCTGGGCGTGCGCGACGGCCAAGGCAATCCGCTGAGCGAGGATGGCAAGTTCGGTGCCAATACCAGGGACGCACTGATCGCCTACCAGAAGCAGCACGGGCTCACCGCCGATGGCGTGGCGGGTCCGGCGACGCTGGGCAAGCTGGCCGAAGGCCGCAGCCATGCCGAGGCGGCGCCGAAGGGGCCGCAACTGGGCGACAAGGCGCATCCGGATACGCCGCTGCACAATGCGATCCGTGGCCACATGCCGGGCATGATCTGCAACGAGATGAGCGCGTATGTGACCGCCCAGGCCAAGGCCGCCGGCATCGATTCACCGGAGAAGCTGCAGGGCGTCACCGTGCAGGATGGCAAGGCCTTCGTCATCGGCACCGTTCCCGGCTTCCGTACTGCGGTGGACATGACCCAGACGGCACCGAGCCTGCAGGAGACCAGCGCTGCAATGCTGGCCAAGCATGAGCCTTCGCAGCAACACGTGCAGGACGAGCAGCAGCGCGTGGCCATGGGCCGTTGACCGCTGCGTGTGAAGAGGTGTGTGGTAAAGGAGGCCGGCCGGGGTAATCCGGCCGGCTTTTCCGTTCATGGGGCAAGGACATACACGGATGCCGTTTCGCATGATGCACAGCACGCCGCCATTGCAAAGCATGGCGTCCACATGAGCCGGATGCTGCGGTGGCGCAACGCATGGCAGCGGGTAGGGCTGGCACTGCTGCTCTGCCTGTTGCCGCTGCCAGTGCTGGCGGCGGCCGCGATCCCGGCACTGGATGATCCGGTGGTGGACACCGCCAACGCGCTGTCCGCCAGCACCCGCGCCACGCTGCGCGAGCAGGCATTGCAGCTGCAGGCACGCAAAGGCGCGCAACTGCAGGTGCTGGTGGTGCCCAGTGTTGGCGATGACGGCATCGAAGCCTATGCACAGCGCGTCTTCGAACAGTGGCAGCTGGGCCGCGCCGGTGTCGATGACGGGGTGTTGCTGCTGGTGGCAGTGCAGGACAGGCGCGTACGCATCCAGACCGGCTATGGCCTGGAAGGCACCATTCCCGATGCCTATGCCGCGCGCATCATCGACAAGGCGATCGTGCCGCGCCTGCGTGAGGGAGACCTGGACCAGGGCCTGCTGGACGGCAGCAAGGTGCTGGTGGCGTTGATCGATGGCGAGCCGCTGCCGCCCCAGGAAGATTCATCCGCACGCAACCTGTTGCCAGCGGATTGGCGCACAGGGGATTCGGTCGTTGCCCTGACGTTGCTGGTGGGGTTCCTGGCCGGTCTGTGGCGATCACCGCCGCGCCTGCTGGCCACCAGGACCGAGGCCGAGTTCAGCTTTAAACGCCGTGAGCGGCGGCGCAAGGCATTGGCAGCCAATGCGGCAATGCCCAGGCCGAATTGGCCGACATTGCCTGCCTGGGGTAGACCGCTGCTGGTAACGGCAGTGATGGCCGCTGGGTTGGTTTCGGCGACGCTGCTGCTGCCGCGGCATGTGCTGCCTGCGCTGTTCTTCGTGCTGTTACCTGCTGTACCGGTGGCGGCGCTGCTGGGATGGTGCTGGCGTCGCAGCCGTGGTGTGCGCATCGTGCTGTGCGGCATGTTGGCCGTCAGTATCGGTTTCTTCGCGGTGATGCTGGTCCGTGGCCAGTTGCCGCCCAGCCTTGCCCTGCACACGTTGCTGAACCTGGCGGTCGCCCTTGCCGCCATGCTGGTGTTCTTCCTGGTGCGGGCCGGCCGCGCGCGCTGGCGCAAGAACCGCAACAGCTTCGCCGTGCGGCTGGTGGTACTGGTGCTGTTGACCGGCGCCTATGCGCTGGGCGCGCTGCTGGCCATCGACCGGGCCAGCGACGAGAACGCACGCGTGTTGGCGATGATCGTGTCCAGCGTAGGCACGCTGTTCCTGTACTTCATCTGGCTGTTCACCCTGCTGCCCGGCGAAAAAGCACGCAGCGGACGAAGGTCGTCCCAAGGCTACCGTTCCTCGTCCAGCACCTCGTCGTCGAGTTCGTCCTCGAGCAGTTCCGGCGGCTGGTCCGGTGGTGGTGGTCGCAGCGGCGGCGGCGGCGCTTCGGGCAGCTGGTAGCTCAGGCCGCCCACACCCGCCAGCCCAGCGCGGCATCGCGCAGTTCGCCGCTACCGTTCACATCACCCACCTGCAGCTGCACGCCCTGGGCACTGGGCAGGTCTTTCTGCTCGGGGAACCAGCGCCGGTCCGCAGCAACCACGATCAGCAGGCCTTCGTCGTCGCCCATCGGCGCGAACTGCGGCGACGGCGGGCTGATCGGCTGCAGGCCGAAGCGCTGGCTGGACTGTTCGCGCACCGCATCGACATCGTGGCTGGGTAGGCCAACCTCGCTCAGGCAGGTCAGCTCGCTGCCATGGAAGGCGCCTGCGCGCGTGCCGACTGGCAGACGGCGCCGGCCGATCAACTCGAGGATCAGGCCATCAGGACCGGTGAAGTACACCGACTGCGACTGCCAGCTGCTCTCCAGCGCAAAGTAATCCAGGCCCTCAGGATTACGTTGCAGCGGGGCCCGTTCGCGCAACCAGGCCATCGCCTCGCCGAAGCGGTTGTCCGGTACGTTGAAGGCCAGGTGCACGCCACCGACGGGGTAATCACCCGCCGGCTGCAGTTCGATGGTGCTCCAGCCGGTGTGCACATGGTTGCCGACCACGCGCTGCTGCAGCACATCATGGAAATACGCGGCCACGGAAGCGACGTCGGATACCGGCAGGGTGAGGTGCAGCAGGCGCATGATCGATTCTCCGTGGACGCGCCCACTGTAGCGCCGGGCCCCGCCCCCCGCCCACTAGCGCAGTGAATGGTCGAAGAACCGTACTGCTGCGTCCACTGTCTGCGCGTGGGTCTTTGCCTTTGGCACTGACGTGCTGCAGAGGTCCTGCAGCCGCTGCTGCCCGGTCGGGGTGCATGCGGCGAGGAAATCGTAATGGCCGACACCTGGCAGCAGCTGCAGTGCAGCGCCCGCAATCACTGCACGCGCGGCCGCGCCATTGGTCTGTGGCGGCGCAACCGTGTCAGCCTCGCCAAGCACAATCGACACGGGCAGCCGCAACGAGGACAGCTGCTCGGGCGCGAAGGCCTGGATGATCGCCGGTGCCATCAGGAACACCGCGCGCACGCCGGGAATGGCGCGTGCGTCGTTGGCGTGGGACATCCACGGCGACAGCTCGGCCGACGCCGCAGCGGCAACACGCGCCTCCATCGTGTGCGTTGCCGCTTCCTGTTGAGGCCGGCAGACGCCGTCATCCGGATGCGCCGTGCAGAACGCCAGCAGTCGCTGCAGGTCCGGCTGCGCCCCAGCCGCCAACAGCGCGGTGTAGCCACCGGCCGAGAAACCGGCAACACCCAGGCGTTCAGGATCGACGTGCGGGCCCAGCACTGGATCGGCCTGCACGGCCGCCAGTGCCGCGCGCAGATCATCCGCGCGCAGCCAGGTCAACATGCTGCCATGGAGGGTCATCTGGTCGGCACCATTGTTGCCGGGATGATCGACCGCGATCACCAGATAACCTTTCCGTGCCAGCGCGGTGCCCAGCCAGCCCATCATGCGCGCGCTGCCGCCGTTGCCATGCGACAGCAGCAGTGTCGGCAGGCGAGCGCCTGCGGGCGGCGCATCCATCGCCGAGCGACCAACATCGAACAGGGGCGTACCAGGCGGCCCGATGGTCACCTCGACTTCGCTGCTATCGGCCGGTGCCGGATACCACACCGTGTAGCGCAGGGTGTTGCGGTGCTGCGCATCGCGCACGGCGGCACTGGCCACCGTCGTGGTGCCATGGCGCTCGCCGGCTTTCCAGGTGTCGCCTGCGTGGGCGGAGAGCGCCGCTGCCATCAGCAGCAGCCCGACAATTGTGATGTTCACGCGCATCTTCAGCTCCATGTCAGCAGGGACCTTCGTCTACCGGCAGCCAGATCTCCACGCCGCCGTTGCCAGTGTGCTCGTTGAACCGGGCGTCGTAGCGCTCCAGGTCCGGCGCGTCGGCCAGGCTGAGGCCGGCGCTGGGCAGGTAGTGATCCAGCAACCAGAACCAGGTCGAGCGGATGGCCGAGATGTGCCCGCCGTGCCAGGCCACCAAGTAGCGTCGTGCGGGCACATCCACGCGCTGCCAGTGCGCGGGTACAGGGCCAAGTGAACCAATCGGCAGCGCGGCGATATAGTCGAAGCCGCCGTCGTCGTCGTTGTTGCAGCACACCCCAAAACTGACCGGGGCCGGCGCCGGCCATTCCCGGTTGAGCTGGGCCCACTGCCCGGGAATGGCACCGCCGCTGTTGCGGGTATGGCGCATGCCGATGCCGGCCAGCTGGAAGGCCGGGGTGTCGAGCAGCTGTGGCGCCTCAGCGCAGGCAGCCGGCGCCTCGTCCACGCGGATCGCCTGCACCAGCGCCAGCCCATCGGTGCCCTGTTCGCGTACCCGTTCCGGCGTCTGCCCGAACTGTTCGCTGAAGGCACGGGTAAACGCGGCATGAGTGGTGTAGCCCGCGCCAATCGCCACCTGCAGGATGTCGCATGCGCCGTTGGCCAGCCGCTGCGCGGCCGTTGTCAAGCGGCGCCCACGCAGGTAACGGACCACCGACGTGCCGGTGCGGGCCTGGAACAGGCGCGACAGATGGAATGGCGACAGTCCCACCGCAGCGGCGATATCGGCCAAGGCCAGCGGCTGCTCCGCATGGGTTTCGATGTACCACACCGCCTTGCCTGCCGCACTCATCCTGTCGTTCCATGAATCCGATGCTGGACACAGTAGCGGATCGGCAGGCGTGGCGTTTAGCAGTTCTTGCGCCTGCGCGGACTCAAGCTGTCGCACTGACGTCATGCCTCCTTCACAGATCGCGCCGAGACTGCGCGCCTTGTCCAGGCCTGGGATATCCCTGCAGGTGCTGGCCCTGTCGCGTCCTCCCGGAGTCCTGCCGTGCATCGTTCGAAGCTTTCGCGTTCCATCCTCCTCGCCCTTTCCATGGCCAGCGCAGGAGGCGCGATCGCAGCGGAGGCCGATGCGGTCGATGCCGCAGGCGGCAGCCGCGTCGCGCCCACCCAGCTTGATGCAATGCTGGTCACCGGCACCCGTGCGTCCAACCGCACCCAGTTCGAAACGCTGGCGCCGGTGGACGTGTTCAGCAAGGAAGACATCAGCTCCGTTGAATCCACCGATCTGAAGGACGTGCTTGCCCAGCTGGTGCCATCATTCGTGGTGCAGCGCCTGCCGATGGCGGACGGCCAGGTGTTCGTGCGTCCGGCTACGCTGCGTGGCCTGTCGCCGGACCAGACCCTGGTGCTGGTCAACGGGCGTCGCTTCCACCGCAGCGCGCTGCTCGGCAACCGTGGTGCACAGGCGGCCGACCTTGCACAGATTCCGACCAGCGCGATCAAGCGCATCGAAGTGCTGCGCGACGGCGCATCGGCGCAGTACGGCTCGGACGCCATCGCCGGTGTCATCAACATCATCCTCGAGGATGGCCCGGGCACCGGGATCACCGCCGGCTATTCGCAGTACGCGCAGGGCGACGGTGCCTCGCGCGATTTCAGTGCGCGCACCGGCTGGTCGCTGGGCGACTATGGCAGCCTGGTGCTGTTCGCCGAATCGTCCAACTCCGACGCCACCTCGCGCACCCGCCAGCGCCCCGATGCGATCGCCTTCCAGGCTGCACATCCAGAGCTGGACGTGCCCAACCCGGTGCAGCGCTGGGGCCAGCCGGAACTGGAAAGCCGCCGCGTCGGCTTCAACGTGAAGGCCAATGCCAGCGAGACGCTGGAGCTCTATGCCTTCGGCCTGTACAGCCACAGCGACGGTGTCAGCGATTTCAATTGGCGCAACCCGGATACCACCACTGGCGCGTATCGCACCACCGCCATCTTCCCGGGCTGGAACCTGCGCTCGCTGTATCCGGTCGGCTTCAGCCCGCAGTACGGCAACGTCCAGAATGACCTGCAGCTGGTCGGCGGCCTGCGCGGCGAGATCACGCCCAAGCTGCGCTGGGATGTCAGCGCCTCGTATGGCCGCAACGCCATCGACTACAGCCTGAAGAATTCGATCAATGCCTCGCTGGGTCCCGCCAGCCCGACCGCGTTCGATCTCGGCCGCCTGACCCAGACCGAGAAGAACGCCAACGCCGACTTCAACTACGAGTGGGACGTTGCCGCGCTGCCCAAGCCGATCAACGTCGCCTTCGGTGGCGAGTTCCGCCAGGAAAACTACCAGGTGCGCGCCGGTGATCCGGCCTCGTACGCGGTGGGCCCGGGCGCGGCCGCGGGCCTGGAGGCCAATTCCAATGGCGCGCCGGGCTTCTCGGCCAGCCAGGCCGGGCAGTGGAGCCAGCGCAGCAAGGCTGCCTACGTGGACATGGAGGTGCCGCTGGGCGAGCGCTGGAGCATCGGCGCGGCCAGCCGCTACGAGGACTTCTCCAGCTTCGGCAGCACGCTGGACGGCAAGCTCTCGGCGCGCTTCGCGATCACGCCGGACGTGGCCCTGCGCGGCACCGTGTCGACCGGCTTCCGCGCACCGACGCCGGCGCAGCTCAACACCACCAGTACCACCCAGGGCCTGGACACGCGCACGCTGCAGATCTTCACCAGTGGCCGCCTGTCGCCGAACGATCCGCTGGCGCAGCTGCTCGGTGCCAGGCCGTTGAAGCCGGAAGAATCGCGTACCGCCTCGCTGGGCCTGACCTGGCGCACCGACCTGGGCCTGTCCGGTTCGGTGGATGTCTACCAGATCAGGCTCACCGACCGCTTCAGCCAGTCGGCCAGTTTCGCCATTCCGGCCGGTACGCCCAATCCGCTGGGCTATACCTCGGTGAACTACTTCACCAACGACTTCGACACCACCACCACCGGCGTGGACGTGGTCGGCAATTACCTGCGCGACCTCGGCGCAGGCCGCATGACGCTGACCCTGGCCTACAACTACAACCGCACCCGCGTGGACAACGGCAGCACCTCGGTGGCGACCAACGAAACGCAGCGCGTGCTGTTCGAAGACCGCCTGCCCGAGCACAAGGGCAGCCTGACCGGCAGCTGGGACATCGGCGCCTGGTCGCTGATGGCACGCATGCGCTACTACGGCGCCTGGACCGATTCCAGCGGCAATGCAGTGGGCGATATCTACCAGCGCTTCGGCGCGATGAGCTTCCTCGACCTGGCTGTCGGCTATCGCATCAACGAACATCACAGCCTGCGCGTGGGTGCCGACAACGTGTTCGACCGCTACCCGGACGAAGCCACTTTCCAGGCCAGTCGCGGCCTGGTCTACTCGCGCAACGCGCCGTACGACACCGACGGCGCCAACCTGTACGCGCAGTACCGGCTGAGCTTCTGATGGACCCGGCCCGCCGCTTCCTGTTGCGTGCCGGCTCCTTGCTGCCGGCCGCAGCCGCACTTTCTTCACTGCCCGCCATGGTTGCCACGCGTTACGCTGCGTCCATGCAGATTCCCGCAACGACCGTGGCGCCGGACGTGCTGGCCCGCGATGAGAGCTACTGGGCCGCCGTGGCCAGCCACTTCGACATCACCGACGAAGTGAACCATCTGGAGAATGGCTACTGGGGCGCGATGGGCCGCGAGACGCTGGCCAGTTACCAGCGCCATACCGCTGAAGTGAACCGTGGCAACGCCTGGTATGGCCGCCGTGAGTTCCCGGCGCAGTACATGGCGGTGCAGCGGCAGGTGGCCGAACTGCTGGGCGTGGGCGCCGACGAGATCGCACTGACCCGCGGTGCCACCGAGGCGATGCTGGCGCTGATCGGCGGCTACAACCGCCTGCAGCCCGGCGACCAGGTGCTGTACGCCGATATCGACTACGACAGCATGATCGGCGCGATGCGCTGGCTGCAGCAGCGCCGCGGCGTGCAGGCCGAGAGCATCGCGCTGCCGGCAGTGCCCGACCATGCGCAGATCCTGCAGGCCTACGAGGCCACGTTCGCGCGGCTGCCACGCCTGAAGCTGGTGCTGCTGACCCAGGTCAGCCATCGCCATGGGCTGGTGCTGCCGGTGGCCGAAATCGCCGAGCGCGCACGCGCACGCGATATCGACGTGATCGTCGATGCGGCGCATGGGTTCGGCCAGATCGACTACGCGGTGCCGCAGCTCAAGGCCGATTTCGTCGGCATCAACCTGCACAAGTGGATCGGTGCGCCGGTCGGCGTCGGCGCGATGTATGTGCGCAAGGGCCGCGTTGCGGACCTCGACCCGTACATGGGCGAGACCGACGATGGCCGCGTGGGCAGCCGTGTGCACACCGGCACGGTCAACTTCGCCGCTTACCTGGCGCTGCCAGAAGCGATCGCGCTGCACCAGCGTATCGGCGCGGCCAACAAGCAGGCGCGCCTGCGCTACCTGCGCGAGCGCTGGACCGTGCCTGCGCGGCAGATGGCGCACATCGAAGTGCTGTCTTCACCGGACCCGGCGTTGGCGAGTGCATTGGCCAGTTTCCGCCTGCGCGGGCGCACCAGCGTGGCTGACAACATCGCGCTGCAGAAGCGCCTGCTGGACGAGCATCGCGTGTTCACCACCCATCGCGACGGGTTGGACTCCGGCGCCTGCGTGCGGGTGACGCCGTCGGTGTTCACCCGGCCCGAGCAGATGGATGCGCTGGTGCAGGCGCTCTCCGCCCTGGCCTGATCATGAACGGTAGTGCCGGCCGCTGGCCGGCAACCTCATGATCGTCGCCCACGAGCAGCTGCCGGCCAG
>NZ_JAPTFO010000179.1:0-1904 GCF_030985515.1 Stenotrophomonas sp. Sm10 | reverse complement strand
CTGCAAAGGAAAGGAGTGATTAAAGTGGAAGATGAATTGAAGACCCCCTATCTCGATAAATACACTGATAATCTAACAGCTAAAGTTGCTAAAAAATCAGATGACTACCAAATCTATGGCCGTGATAAGGAAGTACAAGCAGTCATTATCTCTCTTCTCAGACGAACTAAGAATAATCCTATTTTGGTAGGAGAAGCTGGCGTTGGGAAAACAGCAATTGTGGAAGGCCTAACACTTGCTATTGTACGTGAGCAAGTTCCGGAGTCTTTAAAAGGTTTAACGGTTCGTTCTCTGGAACTTTCTAGCCTGATGAGTGAAGATGATGGTGGCTTTATTGCTAAATTTAAGAAAATCATTGAAGAGATGGTGGCCACACGTGGGCATAATCTGCTCTTTGTAGATGAATTTCATACTATTGTTGGTGCAGGTGGGCAGGCGGGACAAGCCCTTGATGCAGGAAATGTGATTAAGCCAGTTTTAGCCCGTGGAGATATTCAGTTGATTGGAGCAACTACTTTAGATGAGTTCCATGATTATGTTGAAACCGATAGGGCTCTGGAACGTCGGATGCAACCAGTTATGGTTGAGGAGCCAATGATTCCACAAGCTATAACCATTATTGATCAGGCAAAAGTGATTTATGAGAATTTTCATGGGATTCAAATTTCCTCAGAAGCCGTTCGCCAGGCAGTCCGTTTGTCTGTTCGCTATATTACAGACCGTTTTTTACCAGATAAAGCTTTTGATTTAATTGATGAAGCTTCTACGATTGCATCAGCTACTGGTAAAGACAGTGTTTCTGATGAAAATATAGCACAGGTTTTAAAAGATAAAACAGGGATACCTGTGACAACGATTCTGAAAGGAGATCAGGAGCGCTTAGATGGCTTCAGAGAAAAGTTGATGGATCGAGTCAAAGGACAAGAAGATGCCATTGAGGCCGTTGTAGATGCGGTAACTATTGCTCAGGCAGGCTTACAGGATGAAAATAAGCCCATTTCTTCATTTCTCTTTTTGGGGCCAACTGGAGTTGGTAAGACAGAATTAGCTAAGGCAATTGCTGAAGCCCTATTCGATGATGAAGATGCTATGATTCGTCTTGATATGTCTGAGTTTAAGAAAAAAGAGGATGTTTCTAAGCTTATCGGTAATCGTGAAACGAGAACAAAAGGACAGCTAACTGAGGGTGTCAAACGAAAACCTTATTCTGTCCTGTTACTGGATGAAGTTGAAAAGGCTCACAGTGAGGTAATGGATTTATTCTTGCAGGTGTTAGATGATGGTCGCTTAACAGACAGCTCTGGTCGCTTGATTAGTTTTAAGAATGTTATTGTCATCATGACCACCAATATTGGAGCTAAAAAGATTATCAATAAATGGGAATTGAAAGGAAACTTTAAAGAGCTGACTGATCGTGATAGGCAACAATTTGAAAAGTCTATGGATAGTGAGTTACAAAATGAGTTCCGTCCAGAATTTCTTAATCGGATTGAAAATAAAATTATCTTCAACCTCTTAGAGAGAAATGTTATTGAGGAAATTGCAGAGAAGAACCTCTCAAAAATTTCAGATCGAATGAAGCGACAAAATTTAACGCTGTCGTATGAGCCTAGTTTAATTCAGTATCTCTCTGATGTCGGTACTGACGTAAAAAATGGTGCACGTCCTTTAGAGCGTTTAATTAAACGAAAAGTGTTAGCGCCTATCTCAGCCAAAAGTTTAACATTGGATAAGAGGACACAAACCTATAATGTTCATTTATGGGTCGAAGGAAAGGCACCAGATGGGCAACACAGAAAAGATTTAAGACAAATTCAATTGGATGTTGAAGGAGAAATGGATTCTTTTTTCAGCTGAAAAAAGTTTTTTCCTGTGACTTGTCCGCTTAACGCACGAATTTTCAT
>NZ_JAPTFO010000178.1:0-2011 GCF_030985515.1 Stenotrophomonas sp. Sm10 | reverse complement strand
GTGCGGGGCAGGGGAGTGGGGCTGGGTCATGGCTGGGCTCTTTGCGTGCATGCAGAAGCCGCCACCGATAAAGGTGGCGGACGGTGCGAGGTTCGAAACCCGGTGTGCAATCAGACCGGCGGGCGCAAGGCCCCCACGCACCGTCCGCCATAGCCGGCTGACGGATTGCCAGTCGGCACCACGCGGAGTGGTGCCGACTGGCAAGCGCTTTTTACGATTGCACAACCGGGGTTTCGAAGCCCGGCCACCTGTTCAAGGTGGCACAGCAAGGAATACGCCCGGTTGTGCGCGATGCCAATGCAGTAGGGCTGATGCCGACACCACTTTCAACATTTTCAGAATCGTTGCATACGACGCAACCAAGCTGAAGCCTTGCGCTACAACGCTATCGGCGATGTTGGTGGTGCAAGCCTAGCGAGTGTCGGCATCCGCCCGGCGAGGCCGCGAGCGAGGCGAATGCGACAGGCCTGTCCGGCAATGCGCTGCCGACTGCGTGTGACGCGTCACGTTAATAGGTGAAATCTGCGAAGCAAGGCGCTGCATGTCACCATGTGGCGGGGCGGATCACCTGCACAATGCCCCTTGGTACCTCATGGACGCATCCGCCCAAAAAGGTTTTCATGTCTGGCATGACTGACGGGCAGCAACTACGCAACGCGCAATGGGGCAAGGTGTCGCGCTTGTTCAAGCCTGCGATGATCATTAGCGCGGCGCTGGCGGCAAGCGCAGAAACACTCTATCGCACAGGGGTATACCCGCGAGCCATCTTCGAAGCGGGCAGCGCTGATGCTCGAACCTGGTTGTATGTGGCATTGATGTACCTGATCGCCTTTCCAGTACTGTTTCTTTGGATGAGGCGACTGCTCGCAGGCTACCCCATGCCATGGAACCCGCCACTCAAGCGCTGGCTGCTGGGCGCGTTCTCCCTGATCCTCTGCAGCGGAATGATCATGCTGCCTGTCATCGTGCTGACTGTTGGAGGCAGCGCTGCGGGTCGCGGCAAAGGGCTGTATCAGCTGTTCACCGGCAATCTGTTCGGCACGTTCCTTGTGGGAACGGTGCTCGCCTACGGAGCGGCCCTGGGTGCATGGCTGCTGTTTATCGGAACCCCCAAGCTGCTCTTCCCCAGGCTGGGCTCGCGCTAGGCCGGCTGCGATAGTTCCCTTGAAGCCCCGGTGTTCGAGCCTGTCACCTGCTGCCGGGTCGTCAGTAGCCTCGCAACGCAGCCTTGGTTCGCTCCAGCCAAGCGGCATTGTGGCTGCGCGCGTGGCGCGACCAGTGCTGCGCATCGTCGATGATGCTGGCGAACAGGATGCGGGCTTGCTCGCGATCGTCCGGTTGCGGCTGCGCCATCAGCCATTCGGCGTAGAAGCAGCGAGCGGCCGCATCGTTTCCGCATTCCACGGCGCGCTCGAATGCGGCGCGGGCACCGGGGGCTTGCGCGGTTGCCAATGCCTGCGCGTACAGCAAGGTCTGTTCCGGTTTGCGGCGCACGTCCGGGTGCCGTGCGAACAGGCCGTCCAGCGTCTCCACCGCAAGCGCAGCGTGCCCGGACTCGAGGCGGGCACGGGCAAGGCCGGTCAGGATGTAGGGATCGTCGCCCAGCGGCGAGCTGGCTGCCTGCTCAAGCAGGGTTCTGGCCTCCTCGGCCTGGCCGGCATCCAGCAGCGTCATGCCCAGGCGAACCCGATTCTGCACGGTCGGCGTGCGCGCCAGTTCGGTACGGGCGTTGCGAAGGTCCTGGCCCGGGTCCATGAGCTGCTTGGCGGAACGGACGACCTGCCGGGCGCCGCGCGAATGGCGGACTTCAGGGAAGTAGATCGCCAGGAAGTAGACGACGCTGCCGAGTAGCGGGAACGAGAACAGCAGGATGAGCCAGTAGAGGCTCTGGCCCGAGCGGATGGCGTGCACCGCGAAGTAGATGGCCGCCAGTACGTGGAGTCCGATTCCGATATAGGGCATGTGTGCCGCCTCGTCCTTGTGAGGGGTGGAACTATAGTGGGGGAGGGGT
>NZ_JAPTFO010000177.1:0-2085 GCF_030985515.1 Stenotrophomonas sp. Sm10 | reverse complement strand
AGATGGAACAGTATCATTCACTAAAGGTGAAACAACAATCGAAGGGGAGAAAAAATCAGTTCCAATCAAAGCTAACTCAGCGGTTCTTCTTGATGCTTCAGGTAACCCAGTAGCTCCTGGTACTCCAGTAGATGCTTTGGATCCAGAAGGAAATAAAGTAGGGGAATACACAATTGACCCAGCTACCAACAAAGTAACCTTCACACCAACGAATAAAGAATACAAAGGTAAAGTACAACCAGCTAACGTACAAGCAGAAGATGAAAATGGAACAAAAGTTAAAACAACTTATACTCCAACAATCGTAGGTGTAACACCAACTGCAGACCCAGCTGAAACAACTGATGTACAAGGTGTTGAACAATCTAAAGAAGTAACATTCAAACCTGGTAAAGCAACAGTTAACGGTGTTGAAAAAGAAGTACCACTTGACCCTAATTCATTTACATTATTAGGTGAAAATGGACAACCGGCTACATCAGTACCAGCTAAAAACCCAGCAGGAGATGTTATCGGTACATACACACTTAAAGTTGTAGACGGTAAAGCAACTGCAGTATTTACACCAACTGATAAAACATATGCAGGTGAAGTTGAACCAGTTACTATCCAAGCTAAAGACACAAATGGAACTCCAGTAACAACAACTTATACTCCAAATATCACTCCAGTTGAGCCTACAGGAACTCCAAAATCTACTGAAGGTGCACAAGGACAACCTCAAGAAGGAACTCCAACATTCACACCAGGTGATGCTAAAGTTCCTATGAAGATCGATGCTGAACAACCAGCTAAATTAATCGATCCAGAAACAGGTGAGCCAACCGACAAAACAACAATTCCAGCGAAAGACGCTAACGGAAAAGAAGTTGGTACATACACAATCGATCCAACAACAGGTAAAGTAACATTCACACCAAATAAAGACTTTACGGGTACTCCAGTACCAGCAACAGTTCAAGCCAAAGATGCGAATGGAACTCCAACAACAGCTACTTACTCACCAACTGTTAAACCAGTAACACCAAAAGGTGTAGATACATTCACAAAAGATATCCAAGGAGCGACACAAAAAGGAACTCCTGAATTCAAACCTGGTAAAGCTACAATTGATGGAAAAGAAGTAGAAGTTCCTATCGATACTAAAGAGCCAGCTAAACTAATCGATCCTAAAACTGGTCAACCAGTAGACTCAGTAACAATTGATGGAGAAGGAACTTACACAGTAGATCCAGAAACTGGTGAGGTAACATTTAAGCCAGATCCTCAATTCACAGGAAAAGGAACACCAATCAAAGTTCAACGTAAAGATACAAACGGAACACCTGTAACAGCTGACTATACAGCGGTAGTAGTTCCTGCAGACCCAGACGGAGACCATGTGGCAACTGCGGATATCCAAGGTGCAGAACAAAGTGGAACACCGCAATTCCATGGTGGTAAAGCGAGAATTGGTAATGAAGAAAAAGAAGTACCTATCGATGAAAATGTACCTGCCAAACTAATTGATCCAACTACAGGACAAGAAGTTGATGAAGTTGTAACAGATGAAGGAACATACAGAGTAGATCCAGATGGAACGGTTCACTTTAAACCAAAACCAGATTTCGTAGGAAAAGCTAAAGGTGTAACTGTAAAACGTGTTGATACAAATGGAACACCAGCAGAAGGTACATTTACACCAACGGTGGTTGGAACTTCACCAAAAGCAGAACCAGCTAACTCTAGCGACATTCAAGGTCAAACACAAGAACAACCAGTTAAATTCACAGGTGGATCAGCGGTTGTTAAAGATCCTGTAACAGGAGCTAAGACAGAAAAATCTGTAGATATTGATCCAGATACTTACACATTATTAGGTGAAAATGGAAAACCAGCACCAGAAGTACCAGCTAAAGATCCAAAAGGAAATGTAATTGGTAAATACACTCTTAAAACAGAAGATGGTAAAGATCCAGTTGTAGTATTCACTCCAACAGATAAAACTTACGCAGGTCCAGTTCAACCAGTAAAAGTTCAAGCGCAAGATAAAAATGGAACTCCAGTAACAACAACTTACACTCCAAATATCACACCTGTTAAACC
>NZ_JAPTFO010000176.1:0-2169 GCF_030985515.1 Stenotrophomonas sp. Sm10 | reverse complement strand
GAATATACCCTTGAACAAAATTTTTCCAAATCAACGAGTGTCATTTCTTCCGGCACTAATAAATCATCAAACACTACTCCAATTTTATCTTTCAATTCAAGACTATTAGGATTATCATAACCTAAAATTTTAATTTCTCCTGAGTCTTTCTTAAGTAATCCTAACAATAATTTTATGGTTGTACTTTTACCAGCCCCGTTTTGGCCAATGTAACCGACAATAGAGCCTTTAGGAATAGAAAAATCTATCGGTCCTAATGTAAAGTCATCAAATTTTTTAACCAAGTTTTTGATTTCAATAGCAAAATCACTCATATTTTCCCTCCATATAACTACTAAACATCTCTACCAACTCATCATTGGTAACACCTGCAATCGCTGAAAGCTCAAGAATATCTTGCATTTTTGATTCGATTCGTTTCAAATATTCTTCTCGAATAAGCTCTTTATTTTGAGCTGCAACAAAATTACCTTTACCTTGAACTGAATTAATGAAACCATCAAGTTCTAGTTCATCAAAAGCTCTTTTAGCAGTTATCATACTCACTCGAAGTTCTTTAGCTAAAAATCTGATTGATGGTAATTGCTCGCCAACCTTTAATTCTCCCAAAATAATCTGAGCCTTTATTTGATTTTTAATCTGTAAATAAATCGGATTATCACTTGAATTATCAATCTGTATATTCACCCTCCATATCCTCCTAACCATCCAACTGTTATCTCTGTTTTATCTGTTTATATTATATCATAACAGCTATATAAGTTCAATATTTAACAATCTGTATGAGACACATTATTGTTTAAATTGATTCCTGTTCACTTTAAATTTTTTATATAACAAAAAGCCTTACAATCAAGGCTTTTCTTAATCACTTTCGTTCACAGTTTTATACGTTTTTACCATCAACAGCATAAGTCATAATCGTATCGTCAGTGAAAAAACAGTCCTTCCGTAATAAAGGAAAGTCTTTTATTTTGATATTGTTGCATTCGTAAACAGAACCAACAATGTCTCCAATAATTGCTCCGAGCATCAGATTCCTCCTTCTAAGTTTTTATAATCTACTCTCAACTTCTCTAGTATTCTTTTTTCTCCATAATTAAAATAGATATTTTTATAGCAATTCCTATGATAACAATACTGACAAAAACCATTCCAATAAAAATCATTAAACTCGAATTCTTTAAGAAAAACTCCACAACATTAGTCAGTAAATCTGATTTTGCTTTAAAAAAACTAGATAGAGCAAATACTGTAAAGTATGTTATAACCATGATCAGCCTACCTTTTTCAGCCCCGTACTTAAGGATAAACGGAAGTTGAATAGCTGATATCAAAATACATACAACTAATGTAATTGTTGAGATAAATATGATGCTGTCTATTAACATCTCTTTTTTTATTACCAATTGAACAAATAAACAAACTGAACCTACTAATCCAAAAACAAACGCAAAAAACAATTTACTTAGTACAAAGCTACTCTTTTTAATAGGCATGGAAAAGGCAAATTGTTCAAACTTCGATCTCGTATCATAGCCAAAAGCGATAGCAGTTAAAATTAACGGTATCATAGTACAAATAAGCGGTATCATAAAAATTTCATTTTCATATACCCCATAAACAATGAGTGCAATACAGAGAGTAATCGTTAATAGTAGTGTTTTCTTTAAAGTAGCTATATCTTTTAATATCAATGCAGTCATTATCTTTTATCTCCTTTCAAAAAATATATCATAATATCTTCGATAGAAGGTTTTTGTAATCTGATTCCATCTGGAATAAAATTTCTTTTAACAAGCATCTCTTGTCCAAATGCGTGTATCCTTCTCCCAATTATAGCTTCTTCATCAAGATTTTTAACTTCTTCATTAGATAAAGTACAGATAGCATAGTTTTCTTTGAGTTCATCCTTTGATTCAACAAAAAGTACTTTACCATCATTGATAAAAGCAATATAATCCGCCACTTTCTCTAAATCTGATAGGATATGTGACGATATTAAAATTGTATGATTTTCATCTTGAATAAAGTCAAGAAGAAAATCTAAAATTTCGTCCCGTACAATCGGATCCAATCCACTTGTAGCTTCATCCAAAATGAGAATTTCTGCTTTATGAGATAAAGCTACTGCCATCGATAATTTCATTCTCATTCCACGAGAATAAC
>NZ_JAPTFO010000175.1:0-2175 GCF_030985515.1 Stenotrophomonas sp. Sm10 | reverse complement strand
GTTTTTGTTTAGGAGTCATTGATTCCCGTTGCTCAAAAACACTTTGATTAATAACTAAACTTTTGGCTACGAGCTCTTTTTTCTGTATAGACCCTAAATAAGCTTCATCTTCCTGAACAACATCTAAAAATTGTTTGCAGGTATCTGTCACATTATTGCCGTAGTATTCAATTTTATTGCCAATCAGATAGGCTTCCGCCTTTACATAACTTTTCTTTGTGATAACTTCGACTGCCTCACTCTTGATGTAATCAACAAACTTTTTAAGAGCTAACCAGGCACGAAAACCATTAGTTGACGCATCCGTTACCCCTAAAACAATATCTGAAACAGCAATAAAGTTTGCAGTCACCAGACTTTCATCATTATGAGTATCAATCAAAATAATATCAAACTGTTCTGCCAATTCTTCATAATGCTCACTGAACCACATAAATAACTGAAGATATTTATTATTTCGACTGGATAAATCTAACTGCTCATCTGTTAATCGTTCATCCCCTCGAATTAAGCTAAGGTTATCATTAATTCGACAAATTTCATATTCCCCTGTTGTAAAAACATCATAGATTGTCTTTTCACTTGTGACATCAAAGGAGTGTGTTAAATTACATTCTCTGGCTCCATCAATTAACAAGACACGCTTATTCTTAACACGTGATATCCAGTCCCCTTCGTTATACGTGTGACTGCTTTTTCCGCCGCCACCTTTATCTAGATTCGTTGTTTGAATTTTCATAAAAACACTCCTTTTATATGTAATTAGTTAAATAACTTGTTATATACTTCTGTATCTCTATTTTATCTTATACTCCTATTTTTGTCAATAAAAAATGCACAAATTGTTATATAACTTTTTGTGCATTGATTATTTTATCTTCTATCCAAATGTTCCGCCAATGTTACCGCCAACATAGGCCTTTAGCTGGATTTGATTGACAGTTGTATTGAAGTTTCCTACAAAATAACAATTGTCTTCTCCAGCCTTGGTCAGAACGATTAAAAATTGAACAACATCTTCGTTTTCAGATGGCATTACTTCTAGTTTAGATGATTGAAAGTCATACTCATTCACCAGTAGAGCCATCGCAAAGGTTGAAACCATTCCTGATTGGCTCATTGAAAGGTGATTTCCGATGGTGCCTGTAACCTTCGATAAATGGCCTGCTTTCTTAATATCATTGATAGCTTCATCAAAGGCTTTAAGAACTTGTTGTTTTTGCTCCTCACTGCTTTCTGTATAAGGATGCTCCAGCTTCAATTTAGCCGTGCGATAATTCTTTTCATCTGCTGTTTCCTCTTCATCAGATGATGAATCTTTGTTTTTGGTATTTTCTGAGACCCGGTCTGTCCGAGGGGAGGTATGGGTACTTTCCTTGAACTTAGAAAATATACCAAACCCTGCAAAAACCAGTAGTAGAACAATAACAATCACCATAATAATATTCTCCTTAATCCATTTAAACATGACATTCCTTCTTTTCTTTATTTAATGTTAGGCTCTTTTCCATCAGGGTAAGCATAATGGAAACCATCCGATTTTTGTGTTTCTGGACGAACCACACGATAATTCCAAGTGTCAATTACTCCATAATAATTGATTCCTGAGAGAGGAGTATTTTGTTCAACAATTAAGATGGATCCATCTTCAAATACATGACAAACAATCCCTGTATGATTCGCTGCAGCGTTAGTTGAGAAAATAGCGCCACGTTTAGGATTTGTTTTTGTACTATTGCCAAAGAAACTAGCCCAGGCACTGGCTTGTTGATCCCCGTTTCCTGATGTGATTCCTTGATGCCCCCAAAGGGCATTACCCAAACTTTCGGTCAAGTCGACACACTGACCAGAGTGTTCAACCCAGCCAGTTGGACCTTTATAAGTTAAACCATTCTTCGATGGATCAATAATATATTGCTTCAGACTATCTGGAAGGTCATCTGGTCTATATCCCCAAGCTGTTGCATCGGCTGGAACAGTTCCCGTTCCATCTGTTGCACTTCCTGAATAAGAATCACTACAATCTTTATTCTTACTATTTGTTGAGGTATCAGACGAACCACTATCACTATCTCCAGGTGAAGTTACTGTTTCCTTATAAGGCTTCTCTCCGTGAGCGCTGATAGCCTCCTTATCCAGCCATTCATACTTTTTGCCAAGCGAATTGTACATGTC
>NZ_JAPTFO010000174.1:0-2279 GCF_030985515.1 Stenotrophomonas sp. Sm10 | reverse complement strand
TTTTGCTTTATCCATTTTCAATCCTTTCTGAGCACGAAAAAAGCACTTAGATTTCTCTAGGTGCTTAATTTGTATTATAATTTAAGTTTTTTACAAAACTCTGTTGCATCCATATCAGGATTTTCTCGTAAAAATGCGAGCAATGCACTACCTCGAGACTTATCTTTAGATGTAGTAGTAGAATCAATATTATATGTACGAGTGTAGTCGTCGATGAAGCTATAATTTACCGAATCTTTTCTCTTGTTAGCTAGCTGTTCCCGAATATTGGCAGGATAGAGATAAAAAACGGCTTTGCCTATTTTATGCAATTCTTCATCACTAGCTGACTTCAAAAACGAAACAATAGGCTTTAGAGATAACCCCTGTGTAAAAACTAAAATATCAGCTCTAACACTCGGAATATCTTGAAATGGTTCTAAAAATCTTTTTTTAATCATCTTGTAACTCCAAACTTATCAAATTTAATCCTGATGAATTTTTATCTACGGATATAACTTTAAATTTAGCAGATGGTTTGATAAGAAATTCTTTTTCTTCTGGCATATCCGAAAGCTCAGATATGTATACTCCAGATTTAGAACCTTTTCTTACTGTAATATCCAATAGATACCTTTCTCCGATTCCATCATTAGAGAAGTTTAATGCTTCTTCTTTCGCTAAACTTGTACTCATAAAAGCCTTGTCGATTACAGTAGTCTGACCGACAATTAAGTTATTAAAGTATGATTGTTCTGCCCTAGTTCCACGATAAGTTATGAAACTTTCCTCCGTCTTATAGCTTCCAAATACGGTTTCTAACTTTTTGGAAAGCTCTAGGTTTTCTTGCAAATATCTTTCGACATAAGGAATTTCAGATGCTTCAATTTCCATTAAACCATTTTTTCTGTATTCTTCATAACCTTGCCTCATCACGGAATTTATTTGCTCATGTGGAGACATAGTGTAATTGAAAATAGCATCTTTTTGTTTTTCATCAAGCTCATTATACCACTTTTGATAAGACTTTTGCTTCTTGAAGAAGTCGTCTATTTCACTTGGTTTATCAGCTACAAAAACCTTGTCATCCACTTCTGGTTTAGATTCCTTAACAACGTCCTCACCATCCACATACTTGCTATACCACTCTTTATAAGTCATATCAGCAGGCACATACTCGACTTTACCAGTCTCAGGATTTCTTGCCCTACGCTTCAGCTTGCTGTAGTCTGCGTCCTCGTCGTATCCGACAGTAGTAGACCTACACCACGGAAGCATAGGCGGACAATTGACGCAAGGGACAGCCTTATCCCTGTCATAGACCTGATTGTCATGTTCCTGACAAATGCGTGATGTACGCTTGTCTAAAACGGCCACAAAGATATACTTCTCTATGTCTGCTTCTTCATAGCTGAGCAGTTCCATTTGATTATGAAAAAAGGCTGATTCTGTTCGAACCAAACGCCTTGCATCGTTTTGACCTACATTGAACCGCTCGGCAATTGCTTGTGCAGTTTCTCGTGTATCTCGGCCTGTCATAAGGCTTATGAGGAGTTCATCTTTTATGCTTGAAGTAAGCTTTCCTGTATTCTTCCAGATGTCTGTAGAGTACGTGTTTCCGTCACCTACCCAACTGAAAGACTGTAGATGTTTTATCTCGCTCTCAGGAAGCCCAGAAAAGCCATATGCTAACCCTGTCTGCTGTTGCAGGTCAAAGGTAGCCTTGTAGTAGCTATCCTTCATCAAGTCGCTATAAAAGGCATCTGAGCCTGTCTTCTCCGAATGATAGATAGATTCACGAATACGGTCTAAATCGTCGCTCAAACGCTCTAGTCGTTTCATACGGAAAGAATAAGCTGGACTGTCTAAGTCAGCCAGTAGCCTTTGGATATTCGGGTCATTTGGCCTCGCTTCAAGCACTTTACGAAGTTCATTCAAGTCTTTCTTGTCTTTCATGTTCTTCAAGACTTGTCTAGCATCTACCTGACTTAAACCATAATCACGTTGGAACTTATCGAAAATCTTATTGATTTCCTTATCCAAGTAAGTCTTAGCTTCCTGATAGACCTTATCGAACTGGTCTGCCTGCTTTTCGGCCTTGTCCATCTGTTGGTAAATCAGATTGGCTTTCCTCTTCGCCCAGTACTCCTGATTCTTCATCCTCTACCTCGTCTTCGGGTTTCGTGTTGTCTTGGTTAAACACTGGCATGCGTTCCATGTTCTTCTCTTTCTCCTCTTCCAAGGCTTCCAGTTCAGCGTCAGGATCTTCCACAAACGGCAAGAGTGAAATAAGCTGTCTA
>NZ_JAPTFO010000173.1:0-2298 GCF_030985515.1 Stenotrophomonas sp. Sm10 | reverse complement strand
TTCATCGACTTAGGGATATCCGAACGTCGTCCGTATGGTTTGGATGGAATAGAGGATTGTAATGTGGTGAAACTTCAAAATTCTAACAAAATCTTTGAAGTTAGGGTAGTAATAAGTCAACGAGATACTGGCTATTCAACAAGTTACCAAAGACGATACAACTACCAATTGTTTGTCATTTTTAAAAATACGGATGAGGTGCAGGATTTCATCTCCAATAAGTACAACGAAACCTATATTTTTGGCAGAAAAAGAGGAGGCTAGCATATGGATATTACCATTCAAAACGTTCGTTCGCCTGCTTTGGAGCATAACGGACGGTATTACAAGGTATTTCAGCCACGGACACGAGATGAACTGCTGAAGCTTCATCACATGGGCTGTGTGGGTGATACGGTGCTGACAGATATCCAGTTGGAGCAAGGGGATTTTCCTACAAGTTTCGTGGAGCCTACTGTTACGCAACGTACTCTATCTGGTCTCTTCAAGGATATGCGTTCAATAGAGCTGGAATTGAGAGATCCGAACAGCACTCTCTGGGGCAAAATCCAGCAGAATAATCAAGGGGCGCTGACCCAATTCTTTGATACGAATGTTAAGAGCGCCATCGCTCAGACAGCTAGAGAAATCAGGCAGGAAGTGCGAGACGCTGCCAACAGTGCGAGGGTTCAAGTGACACCAGAAGGTGTGACTATCGGATCTACTACCTTGACTGGTGAGCAGTTAGCCTCTACCATTTCGACCAGTTCGAAAGGCGTTGACATCATTGCCCCGAAAGTCAGAGTGAAATCCGACATGATCGTGGACGGTGCGGTGACTGCTGGGAAGTTAGCAGCTGGCTCTGTCACTGCTGACCATATCCAAGCTGGTGCCATCACAGGCGATAAAATCAACGTAGACGATGCACTTATTCGGAACCTGACTGCTAGAGATGCCTTGATTGATAAGTTGACATCTAAGGAAGTCTTTGCGACTAAGATTGAATCTGTCGTGTCTAGTTCAACCTTCCTTGAAGCTTATCAAGGCAAAATTGGCGGATTCACACTTGGACAATTTGACCAAGGTGGCGGACGTTGGATTTCTGGCGTAAACCATTTCGCAGTTGGAATGGGAAATGGAGAAGGCCGAGGAACTAGAACCGCATTTTGGGCGAACTGGGGCGATAGCTGGAACACAATTGGAGATAGAGCTTGGTATGTGAATACCGACGGCAAAATGTACTGTAAGAATGATTCAATCTTCTATAGACAAGTCACATTTGACACTAATTGTTCTGTTGATTGCTACGGAACCCAAACGTTCTATAAATCGCCTATCTTTATCCACGGGATCGAAATGGGCGAGGCAGATATTTACGGTAATGGCTCAAATCCCAAAGGTGGAAAGAATACGGTCGTTTGGTGGAACCAGGTCGGAAGCGGAAGTGTTAAATACTGGGGCGATAAGTCCTCAGATAGACGTTTGAAAGAAAACATCACAGATACAGCCGTGAAAGCCTTGGACAAAATCAACCAACTAAATTTGGTCGCATTTGATTTCATTGAGAGCAAGAAACACGAAGAAATCGGTTTGATTGCTCAAGAGGCTGAGACCATCATTCCAGAAGTTATCTCACGAGATCCTGAGAATCCAGATGGCTATCTGCACATCGACTATACCGTTTTCGTACCCTACTTGCTGAAGGCTGTCCAAGAACTGGACCAGAAAATCAAAGAAATGGAGAAATTACATGGATAATCACACAATCGATAAGTTAGTCGCTGAGTCGCTCGTCAACCGTTTGGCAGAAGGCGAATTGGGACGTGCGCATTTAGAGGCACGCTATACATTGACTTTGGCTGAACTACAGGCATTTAAAGCGGTGCTGGAATATGACCCAGCACTTAAAGAGTTATTTGAAGAAACGCAAGCAAAAATGAAAGGAACTAACAAATGACTTACAAATTAACAGGAAGCCCTACTTTGAAGGGGGAAAAGAACGTCACTATCGTAACGATTGAGAAAGAAGAACCTGGACGCTACAGCTATGAGCGTGTTGAATTGCCAGGCAACCGCACGAATGATAATGAAGAAGTGCTGATTCAAGCAGTTTTGGACTTTATTAGAACGGAGCTTGATCCAACGAGCGCTCTTGTACAGGCTCAGGCGAAGTTAGAAGAAACCCACGTTAAACTGCAAGAAGCTGAACAAAAATTGGCACAGACCGAAATTAAACAGGCAGCCACAGATCAAGCAGTTCAACAGAACAAGACTGAAAGCGACCACTACGGTAAGGTTAGCTACGCATTAGTTTTAACG
>NZ_JAPTFO010000172.1:0-2318 GCF_030985515.1 Stenotrophomonas sp. Sm10 | reverse complement strand
GCCGGGGCCGGCTCGGCGATCGGGGCGGGTGGTGGCGGGGCGGTTTCGACCAGCTTCGGCGCTTCTTCCTCGACCGGGGCCGGCTTGGCATCGGGCATGTCGCTGGAACCGGCCGCAGCGGCCAACGGTTCCGGGAGGGGCTCGACCTGGGCGGTTTCCTGCGGGGTCTGCGCGGCCGGGTCGGCGCGGAAGAACTCCTTGTCGCGGCCGGTCAGCCAGACCAGCACGAACAGCAGTACGCCCACGCCGAAGGCGATGCCGGCGATCTTCAGGGCGTTGCGCGGGATATGCACAGTGAACGACTTGGCGGACGACGAGCGGGGTGCAGACATGGACCGGACCAGTACGGAATGGCTCGATTCTGCCACGGCGGGAATGAACCGGGCGGCAGAAATCCGTATAACAAGCGATAATCCCGTTCCTGATACCCACCACGACACCTGCCATGCTTGATCCAGCCCTGCTCCGCCACCAGCCCGCCGACCTCGCTGAACGCCTGCGCACCAGCCGCGGCTTCGAGCTCGACGTGTCTGCCCTGGAGGCCCTGGAGGCTGATCGCAAGCGCATCCAGGTACGGACCCAGGAACTGCAGAGCCTGCGCAACAGCCGTTCCAAGGCCATCGGCCAGGCCAAGGCCAAGGGCGAGGACGTTTCGGCCATCATGGCCGAGGTTGCTGCCTTCGCCGACGAGTTGAAGGCCTCGGAAGTGGCGCTGGACGAACTGCGCGAGAAGATCGAAGCGATCTCGATGGGCATCCCGAACCTGCCGGCCGATGACGTGCCAGCCGGTGCTGACGAGAACGACAACGTCGAGCAGGCGCGCTGGGGTACCCCGCGCCAGTTCGATTTCAAGGTGCTGGACCACGTTGAACTGGGCGCCCGCAACGGCTGGCTGGACGGCGAGACTGCGGCCAAGCTGTCCGGCTCGCGCTTCACCGTGCTGCGCGGCCCGATCGCGCGCCTGCACCGTGCGCTGGCCCAGTTCATGGTCGACCTGCATACCGGCGAGCACGGTTATGAGGAAACCAACGTGCCGCTGCTGGTCAACGCCGATTCGCTGCGCGGCACCAGCCAGCTGCCGAAGTTCGAGGACGACCTGTTCAAGACCGCCGTGGGCGATTCCACGCGCTACCTGATCCCGACCTCGGAAGTGCCGCTGACCAACATCGTGCGCGACGAGATCGTCGATGCCGAGCGCCTGCCGTTGCGCATGACCGCCCACTCGATGTGCTTCCGTGCCGAGGCCGGCAGCGGCGGGCGCGACGTGCGCGGCATGATCCGCCAGCACCAGTTCGAGAAGGTCGAGCTGGTCTCGATCTGTCGCCCGGAAGAGAGCGATGCCGAACACCAGCGCATGACCCGCTGCGCTGAAGTGGTGCTGGAAAAGCTGGGCCTGCCGTACCGCAAGGTGCTGCTGTGCACCGGCGACATGGGCTTCTCGGCCATCAAGACCTACGACCTGGAAGTCTGGCTGCCGTCGCAGGAAACCTACCGCGAGATTTCCTCGTGCTCGAACTGTGGTGATTTCCAGGCCCGCCGCATGCAGGCGCGCTGGCGCAACCCGGCCACCGGCAAGCCGGAGCTGGCGCACACGCTGAATGGCTCGGGCGTGGCCGTCGGCCGCGCGATGATCGCGGTGATGGAGAACTACCAGAACGCCGATGGCAGCATCACCGTGCCGGAAGCCCTGCGCCCGTACATGGGTGGGCTGGAAACCATCGCCTGACAGCCGGCGATTCGCGCCGCCGCCCGAGCATAGGCTCGGGCGCTACCGGGTTTCTGCTGCCCTCAGCTTCTCCAGCGGCACCCATCCCGGTTCGCCGGTCTCCGGCACGCACCACGCCCAGCCATTGAGCGTGCGCATTCCTCGCAGCAGCTGCCCCGGATCCACATCCAACTCCCGCGCGCAGTAATCCTCCGTGGCATAGGCGTCACCCTGCGCATTGCGACCAATCACCGGCGCCGGCACGAAACCGGGCTGCTGCCCCTCGGCCTCGCACAGGAACCAGTCGTCCCAGCCCTCCGGGCCTTCATAGCGTTCGCCCACTACCAGCGCCTGGCCGCGGCGCAGGGTGATCGGGTGCGGAAATTCGCTGCGGTGCGCAGCCGTCACGATGTAGTTCATGACCCCAGCCTAACCCCCTGTAGAACCCCGCGCATAGCGCTGCATCCACGCATGGCGTAGATCTACCGCGCGTGCATCAGTAGATCCACGCCATGCGTGGATAGCGCAGGCCCTCAGGCCAGGCACCACAAAAAAGCGGGGCCCCCGGGGGGGGGGGGCGCGGGGGGGGGGGGGGGGGGGGGGGGGGGCCGCC
>NZ_JAPTFO010000171.1:0-2357 GCF_030985515.1 Stenotrophomonas sp. Sm10 | reverse complement strand
ATTTTTTTTGCTACTTTCATTTTATTACTCCCTTATTTCTTGAATAAAACAAATTGACTGTTCTCTGGGTAAACCTCAATATGTTGTTCATCATTTTGTTTTAAAACTTGTTCACGAGAGTATGTATATAATTCGTTTAACGTGATTCTGTTGTTATAATTTTGATCAGCGATTAAAGAACCTTGAGATTGCTGTATAGGGTTCCATCCTGAACCTAAAGACCAATATTTAGTCGCTAAACTTAATGATCCACCACTAGAGTATTCTGACGATCTTGATGAGCAGAGTACTAAAAATTTAGAGTCAATCATTTCGCCTGCTTTTTCGTTCCCATTTGTATTAGTAAATCCTAAAACAAATTCATCCATATCAAATTTTTCGGTAATAGATTCTTCATTAGATTTGCTTGAACTATCTTTAGAAATAATTGTTCCAGCGTGACAACAATCCAGCATAACTACAAACTTACCTTTGTATTGTTTTAGAATGGATGCCAATTCCCAACCAGAGAATGCCGTATTATCACTACCGATATAGATTCTTCCATCTTTTCCTCCATGACAAGTAAAGTAAAGATAATTTATATCGCTTTCGCTAGAAGATTCAAACAGTTCTTGCATTTTTGCAAGAATTTCAGCTTTTGTTTTATCAGGGAAACGAACAACGTTACTAAAGTTTTGGTTACTGAAAACTTTTTCCATAGCATTAACATCTGCGATAGGTACTGCTCTCGTTGATGTTTCACCAAGAACTAAAGCCCGACGATTGATATTTTGCTTTTCCCCACTATTAGCAAAGAAATAAGTATCATCTCCAATATTGTGCCAACCTGTCTGCATAGCACCGCTGGCAGACAAATAATATTGTTTTCCTTCGATAGTCTGTAGGCCAGTTTTCATAGCACCACTATCATCTAGATAATACCAGTTCCCATATTCTTTAATCCAACCTGTCTTCATCCAACCTTCACTATCAAAATAGTACCAGGTGCTACCTATTTTTTCCCATCCATTTGTAGTATAAGAACCATCAGAATGTTTATACCACCAACGGCTACCAGATTTTATCCAACTTCCACTTGACTTACTATAAGTCGTTTGAGAGGATGATTCTTGAGCAGAAACTGGATTATTTGCTGGCAGAGATGCGACTAAGCTTAATAAAGCAACTGTTGACAATAAAATTTTTTTCATGATATTATTGTCCTTTCTATTTTATTTTTGTATAATCATATCATAAATAAAAAACAAGCGTCTTATTTTTTGCAGAAATGGAAGAGGTATGTTATGGAAAATTTCGGAGCAGTTTTAAAGGATATTCGTATTTCAAAAAATTTTAGCCTTAAAGATTTATCATGTAATGAAATTAGTGAATCAACTATTTCTCGTTTCGAAAATGGGATTACAAAATTATCTATTAATCATTTTTATATTCTGTTAAATCGTCTTGGAATATCATTTTCGGAATTTGAAGAATTAGTTCATTGTTATTATTCTAAAAAAGAATGCTTTTTTGAAGAATTAGAACATGCTGTAAACTCTTCAGATATCATTTTGTTACAAGAACTAATAAAGAAAATAGAGCTAAAACAAAAGCAGGAAAAAAGTTTATGCAATTGTCACATAAAGTTGATTGCTGAACAACAGATTAATCGCCTTGCAAACCTTCCTTACAATGCATCTAAATGTAATGAGTTAATAAAGTACTTGCTTTCTGTAGATAATTGGATGGAGTATGAACTGAAAATTTTCTATAATTCGGTGTTTTTTATGAACACTAAAACCATAAGCTTACTATATAGAGCGGTAATCAAGAAAACACGACATTTTTTAAAAACAGATATGGGAACACATAGAGTAATTCCTTTATATTTATTTAATTTAGAATTATTATTAAAAAATAATTTGTTAGATAGCGCTCAATTTTTTATAGATGATTTAGAAAATTTACTGACCAGACAAGGATATTATTTTGAAAAGAATTATTTGCTTTTATTAAAAGGTATTTATCTCATAAAAACGAATCAAGTAGAGTTAGGTAAAAAAGAATGTTCCAAAGCTATGAGAATATGTAAGGAATATAACGATAGTGATACAATAGAGAAATTAAACAAGACTTTTAAATCAGATTTTGTCATTTAATTGGTTAGAAGGATTCGTCTGTAAGATAAAGTTAGACCGAAAATGAGATAAAAGAAAAAAGGATAGCCTCTCTGCGATGAGATGTTATCCTTTTTGATTATGAAACTATTGCAAATTAACCTTGTTTCTCAAGATATAGTAGGTTCCGAGATAAAAGATAGCTATGAAAATGAGTTCTTCAATAATGCCTATGCTTGCTCCCATATAGAAATTGTA
>NZ_JAPTFO010000170.1:0-2395 GCF_030985515.1 Stenotrophomonas sp. Sm10 | reverse complement strand
GTGTGGGGAGGCGGGGGACGGCAAACGCTGCTCCTGCGTGCCTCGTAGAGCGCCATCCATGGCGCTCTGCGCCCCCGCCTGCCCACACCGCCCCACCCCTGACAGATTCCGGGTGTCTGCCGGGCTTGGGGTCGGATCCCTCTGCTGCGCAGAGGGCACTGACCCCTGAATCTGTCTGTGCGGGCGGGAGGCGCTAAAATGGCGGGATGATCGCCAATACCGCTGCCTACCATTTCGCCGTCATCGACGCTCCCCAGGCCCTGTGTGACCAGCTGCTGGCGCGTGCCGAGGCGGCACAGCTGCGCGGCACGATCCTGGTGGCGGGCGAGGGGCTGAACCTGTTCCTGGCGGGTGCGCCAGAGGCGGTCGAGGGTTTCTACGCAGCGCTGCGCTCTGACGCGCGCTTTGCCGATATGCGGGTCAAGACCAGCTTCAGCGAGCACCAGCCGTTCGCCCGGCTGAAGGCCAAGGTGAAGGACGAGATCATCAGCTTCCGCCGTGATGACGGCCAGCCGCTGGACTATCCGCGTGCGCCGGCGGTGGATCCGGCCACCGTGCAGCGCTGGCTGCGGCAGGGGCATGACGATGCCGGCAAGCCGGTGGTAATGCTCGACACGCGCAATCTGCAGGAAGTGGAGTACGGCACCTTCAAGGATGCGCTGGTGTTGCCCATCCACAAGTTCACCGACCTGCCGGAGGCGCTGGCGCCGCACCGCGAAGCACTGAAGGACAGCACCGTGGTCAGTTTCTGCACCGGCGGCATCCGCTGCGAGAAGGCGGCGCTGTGGATGGTCAACGACGGCATGGACAACGTGCTGCAGCTGGACGGTGGCATCCTCGGCTACTTCGAGGAAGTGGGCGGCGAAGGCTACGAAGGCCGCTGCTTCGTGTTCGATGAGCGCATTGCGCTGGATGCGGAACTGAAGCCGATGGTCGACCAGCCGTTGCCTGATCCGCGCCCCAGCGCGTTCTAAGCCGGGATGTCGATTCCCCGGTAGAGCCGGCCGCTGGCCGGCTGCCAGGGCACGTTGCCTGCCGGCCAGCGGCCGGCTCTACCGGATCAAGCGCAGCCAGTCGTGGACCCGCGCTGCGGGAATCAGCATCCCGCCACCGGCACTGGCCGCTGCGCCGGGTCGTCCCCATGCATGGGGATCCTGTGACGGAAAAACGCCTGATGATCCCGTTGTCGATCCTTGACCTGGCCCCGGTCTGCGAGGGCAGTGACACCACCACCGCCTTTGCCAACATGCTGGAACTGGCCCAGCACGCCGATGCGCTGGGCTACCGCCGCTACTGGCTGGCCGAACACCACAACATGCCCGGCATCGCCAGTGCGGCCACCGCCGTGCTGATCGGCCATGTCGCCGGCGGTACCCGGCGCATCCGGGTCGGTGCCGGCGGCATCATGCTGCCCAACCATGCCCCGCTGCAGGTGGCCGAGCAGTTCGGCACGCTGGCCTCGCTGTATCCGGACCGGATCGACCTGGGCCTGGGCCGCGCACCGGGTACTGACCAGCCGACCGCGCGTGCATTGCGCCGCTACTTCGACAGCGCGGACCAGTTCCCACAGGACGTGCGCGAGCTGCTGCACTACTTCGAGCCGGTTCAGCCGGGGCAGGCGGTGCAGGCCGTTCCAGGTGGCGGCCTGCGGGTACCGACCTGGATCCTCGGTTCCAGCCTGTTCGGCGCGCGCATGGCCGCGTCGATGGGCCTGCCGTATGCGTTCGCCTCGCACTTCGCACCCGACGCGATGGACGAAGCCCTTGCTGTCTACCGCCGCGAGTTCCGCCCCTCGGCGACGCTGAAGCAGCCGCACGCGATGCTGGCCCTGAACGTCGTTGCCAGCGACAGCGAGGCGGAGTCGCGCCGCCTTTTCACCAGCCAGCAGCAGAGTTTCGTCAACCTGCGTCGTGGCCGGCCGGGCAAGATTCCGGCACCGATCGACGACATCGAGTCCTTCTGGGAGCCGCACGAAAAACTGGGGGTGGAGCGGGCGCTGGCCTGCACCGTGCTGGGCGATCCGCAGCAGGTCGGGGAGGGCATCGCCGCGTTTGTCGAACGGCACAGGCCCGACGAGCTGATGCTCACCGCCAACCTGTACGATCACCGCGCGCGCTTGCGCTCGTTCGAACTGACCATGCAGGCCTGGCACGCCCGCCACGCGGGCTGAACAAGTGCGTCACGGGCTGTTGCGGCCGTGCCCGGTCTGATGGGGGCTCATTCCGATGGAGTCCCCCACATGGCCGACACCCGTGCCGAACACGTCAACCAGCTGGCCGAACTGATCAAGGATGTGGAGGTGGCCATGTTCACCACCACCGGCGTCGACGGACGGCTCTACAGTCGGCCGCTGGCCACCCAGCAGGTCGCCTTTGACGGCGACCTGTGGTTCGTC
>NZ_JAPTFO010000016.1:0-69147 GCF_030985515.1 Stenotrophomonas sp. Sm10 | reverse complement strand
AACCCACCCCGCCCCGCCAAACCCTCAACCCAGCTGTTGCCGTTGCCGTTGCTCCGGCTTCAAAAGCGGGTGCAGGGCCGCAGGCCCTGCAATGCAAAACCTTACTTGCCCCGCAGCCGGCTGTGCCTGAAGCCGTAGCAGAAATAGATCACGAAGCCGACGAACGTCCACACCCCCATCAGCATCCAATTGTGCATCGTCATCGCCGACAGCAGCGCCAGGCAGCTCAGCACGCCCAGGCTGCAGATCAGCCAGGCCATCGGCATGCGGAAAGGGCGCGGCAGGTCCGGTTGGGTGCGGCGCAGGATCAGCACGCCGGCGCAGACCGCCGCGAACGCAATCAGCGTGCCCATCGAGGTCAGCTCGCCGAGAATGTCCAGCGGGAACAGCGCCGCCAGCAGCGCGATGCCGATGCCGGTGATCACCGTGTTGATGTGCGGGGTGCGGTACTTCGGGTGGATCCTGGTGAACACCGGCGGCAGCAGGCCGTCGCGGCCCATGATCATGAAGATGCGCGGCTGGCCGATGATCATCACCAGCACTACCGATGACAGGCCGACCAGCGCGCCGACCTCGACCACCCAGCGCAGCCAGCCCAGCTGCGGGTGTGCGGCCACGGCAGTCACCACCGGCTCGTCGGTGCCCAGCAGCTGGAACGGCACCAGGCCAGTCATCACCGCGGCCATCGCGATGTAGAGCACGGTGCAGACCACCAGCGACAGCATCATGCCGATCGGCATGTCGCGCTGCGGGTTCTTGGATTCCTGCGCCGCCACCGAGACCGCCTCGAAGCCGATGTAGGCGAAGAACACCATCGCCGCGCCACGCAGCACGCCTTCCATGCCGTACTTGCCGGGGCCTTCGTTGGCGGGGATGAACGGCGTCCAGTTGCTGGTGTCCACGTACTTCCAGCCGACCACGATGACCAGCAGGATGAGGCCGGTCTTGAGCACGACCATCGCCATGTTCATTGCCGATGACTTGCTGATGCCGACGTAGCACAGCCAGGTCAGCAGCAGTACCAGCGCAGCGGCCGGCAGGTTGGCGATAGCACCGGTGGGGCGCAGCTGTGCGTCCAGTGGCGCACTGACCAGCGCCGCCGGTAGATGGATGTCGAACTGGCTGAGCAGGCTGAGGAAGTAGCCGGTCCAGCTGACCGCCACCGCCGATGCAGAGACGCCGTATTCGAGCACCAGCATCCAGCCGATGAACCAGGCCGACAGTTCGCCGAAGGTGGCATAGGTATAGGTGTAGGCGCTGCCGGAGACCGGCACCATCGAGGCGAACTCGGCGTAGGCCAGCGCGCAGAAGGCGCAGCAGATGGCGGCCAGCACGAACGACAGCATGATCGCGGGGCCGGCGTGGTTGGCGGCGGCCTGGCCGGTGATGACGAAGATGCCGCCGCCGATCACCGCGCCGATGCCGAGGGCGGTCAGCCCCCAGGGGCCTAGGTGGCGGCGCAGGCTCAGGCCGTTGGCGTCTTCATGGGCGGCATGCGGGTGCTTGGTGGCCCACAGTTGCTTGAACATGTGTGGTGGTCTTGTCGAAGCGCGCCAGGAGCGGCGCGCGGGGAAAACGGACGGGCCGGCGCGAGGCCGGCCGTAGGCGGATCAGGGCGACTTGGCCAGCTTGCTGTTGCGCATGCCGTAGCCGAGGTAAATCAGCATGCCCAGCACGGTCCAGCCGACGAACAGGTGCCAGTGCACCACGAACGCCTGCCAGAACAGGAACAGGCAGGCCGCGGCGCCAAGCGGGCAGATGATCCACACCGCCGGTACGCGGAACGGGCGATGGATCTCCGGCTTGGTATAGCGCAGCACCAGCACGCCGATGCAGACGGTGGCGAAGGCCAGCAGGGTGCCCATCGACACCAGTTCGCCGAGCACGTTCAGCGGCACCAGGCCGGCCAGCGCGGCGGCGATCACGCCGACCACGATCGTGGCCCAGTAAGGCGTGCGGAACCGAGCGTGGACCTTGCCGAAGAACTTCGGCAGCAGGCCGTCGCGGGAAATGGTGTAGGCGATGCGGGTCTGGCCCATCATCATCACCAGCACCACCGAGGACAGGCCGGCGATGGCGCCGATCTCGACCAGGGTCTTCAGCCACGACAAGGTCGGGTAGGGCTCCAGTGCGGTGGCCACCGGCTTGTCGGTGCCCAGCAGGTGGTACGGCATCATGCCGGTCAGTACCGCGCAGACGATGATGTAGACGATGGTGCACACCGCCAGCGAGCCGAGCAGGCCGATCGGCATGTTGCGCTGTGGGTCTTTGGTTTCGCCGGCGGCGGTGGAGACCGCATCGAAGCCGATATAGGCGAAGAACACGATGGTGGCCGCGCGGAAGATGCCGCTCCAGCCGAACTCACCCGGCACGCCGGTGTTTTCCGGGATGAACGGCTGCCAGTTGGCCGGGTCGATATGGGCCGCGCCGATGCCGATGAACAGGCAGATGACGGTGACCTTGATCGCCACGATGATGGCGTTGACGAAGGCCGACTGGGTCACGCCCACGTACAGCAGGCCGGACACCGCCGCCACGATCAGCACCGCAGGCAGGTTGAACAGCTTGCCGGAGGAGACGAACTCGCTGCCGGTCCAGGCGATGGGCGCGGCGCTGAGCAGGTCCGGGAACGGCATGTGCAGCGTGGTGGTGATGAAACTGATCAGGTAGGCCGACCAGCCCACCGCGACCGATGCCGAGGCGAACAGGTACTCCAGCACCAGGCACCAGCCGATGAACCAGGCCATGCCTTCGCCGAGGGTGGCATAGGAATAGGAATAGGCACTGCCGGAGACCGGCATCATCGCCGCGAACTCGGCATAGCACAGGCCCGCCAGCGCACAGGCGAAACCGGCCAGCACGAACGACAGCATGACCGCCGGGCCCGCGTGGTTGGCTGCGGCCTGGCCGGTCAGCACGAAGATACCTGCGCCGATCACCGCACCCACGCCCAGCAGGATGAGGTGTTTAGCCGTGAGGGTCCGTTTCAACGTGGCTTCGCCGTCCAGGCTGCCTTCGATGGGTTCGCCGGCATCGACGTGCCCGGCCGGCTGGACCGGCTTGACCCTCAACAGAGCTTTCAGCATGCAGTACTTCCTAGTGATCGGATGGGGTGGGCGGCCGATACGTTGCCGGCTGCCTTGAATGGTGAAGGCCGTGCGAACAGCCCGCTGTACCTTAGCCAAAGCTGAAGCCAACGCACAAGCGCAATCGCAACAATGAACGGCGATAATGAGCAGTATTTTTCCGGACCGCCCCCATTCATGCGCCAGACCGCCGAAACCCTTGCCGTGCTTGACGATCGCCTGCGCGGTCTGTTGCGGGACTATGCCCGCCGCGAGCCCGCCCACGACGCACTGGCTGCCGAATTCGGCACATTGCTGGATGATCCGGAAGATCCGTTCCGGCGTGAGCGGCTTGCAGGCCACTTCACCGCGAGCTGCTGGCTGGTCAGCGCCGACGGCCAGCGCCTGCTGCTGACCCACCATCGCAAGCTGCAGCGCTGGCTGCAGCTGGGTGGCCACGCCGACGGCGACCGCGACCTGGCCCAGGTGGCGCTGAAGGAGGCCGAGGAGGAGTCCGGCCTGAGCGGGCTGGTGCTGGAAGACCCGGCCATCTTCGATCTGGACAAGCACTGGATTCCGGAGCGCAAGGATGTGCCGGGGCACTGGCACTACGACGTGCGTTTCGTGATCCGCGCGCTCGGTGGCGAGGCATTCGTGCTCAGCGAGGAGTCACTTGACCTGGCATGGCGGCCGGTGACCGAAGTCGCGGCCGACCCCGAATCGGATGAATCGATGCAGCGCATGGCGCGCCGGTGGCTGGCACGTTGATGCTCTCGGACGGCTGTGCCGCGTTTGTTGCGGCTCATGCCTGTGGCGAGGCGAAGCAGGATGCTGCCCTTGCGATGATCAAGGCTGCATTGCCAGTCATCACATGCATCGACTGGGAGCGCGTGCCATCGCGCCTGGAGGTCCCCGGGGTGGGGCGGGAGCGGCTGGCGCAGGAGTTGAGCGCCATTGCAGATGCTGTTGGCTTGCCAAGCGAGGCTGCGTTGACGGTTGTCCAGGTGGATGGGGCGGTACCTTCACTGGGCAGCCGCCTGCAGGACTGGCTGGCTCATGCCGAGGAGCTGGATTTCGTCGATACGCTGTTCCTGTCGATGGAAGACAGGGTTCTGATCCATTGGGACTTTTACAAGAACCTCCACGCCGTAAGGTTCTGAGGTGTTCCATCCACGCCATGCGTGGATGGCGCGATGCCGGAAGCAATCCGCCGGGGCATGCCCGGCGACGCCTTGCTCAATACAGAATGCGCGTCCGCAGCGTGCCCGGAATCGCGGCCAGCTCGTCGCGCACGGCGGCGGCCTGCGCCTCGCTGGCGGTGATGTCGATCACCACGTAACCCACCTTCGGGTCGGTGCGCAGGAACTGGCCGTCGATGTTGACGTTGTGGCGCGAGAAGATCTCGTTGACCTTGGACAGCACGCCCGGCACGTTCTGGTGGATGTGCAACAGGCGCAGGCTGTCTTCGTGTTCGGGCAGGGTCACTTCCGGGAAGTTGACCGCCGACAGGGTGCTGCCGTTGTCGCTGTAGCGCACCAGCTTGGCCGCCACTTCCACGCCGATGTTGTCCTGCGCTTCCAGCGTGCTGCCGCCGACGTGCGGGGTGAGGATGACGTTGTCGTGGCGGGTCAGCGGCGATTCGAAGATATCGCCATTGCCCTTCGGCTCGACCGGGAACACGTCCAGCGCGGCGCCACCGACGTGGCCGCTGGTCAGGGCCGCGTCCAGCGCATCGATGTCGACCACGGTGCCGCGCGCGGCGTTGATCAGGTGCGCGCCCTTGCGCATCTTCGCCAGCTCGGTGCTGCCGATCATCCACTGCGTGGACGGGGTCTCCGGCACGTGCAGGGTGACTATGTCGGCGCGCGCCAGCAGATCGTCCAGGCTGGCCGCTGCACGCGCATTGCCCAGCGCCAGCTTGGTTTCCACGTCGTGGAAGATCACCTGCATGCCCAGCGATTCGGCCAGCACGCCGACCTGGGTGCCGATGTGGCCGTAACCAATGATGCCCAGCGTCTTGCCGCGCACTTCATGGCTGCCGCTGGCTGACTTCGACCAGCCGCCGCGATGGCATTCGGCGTTCTTCTGCGGAATGCCACGGGTCAGCATGATCGCCTCGGCGATCACCAGTTCGGCCACGCTGCGGGTGTTGGAGTAGGGCGCGTTGAACACCGGGATGCCGGCCAGTTCGGCCGCGTCCAGGTCGACCTGGTTGGTGCCGATGCAGAAGCAGCCCACCGCGATCAGGCGCTTGGCCTCGGCCAGCACCTCGGCGCTGAGCTGGGTGCGCGAGCGGATGCCGACGATGTGCGCCTCGGCGATGCGCGCCTTCAATTCGTCCTCGGGCAGTGCCTTGGTGTGCGCCTCGATCTGGCTGTAGCCGGCCGCGCTGAACACCTCCACGGCGGTCTGGCTGACCCCCTCCAGCAACAGCACGCGGATATCCTGCTTTGGGAACGAGGTCTTCTTCGGCGACATGGGGCAACACGGCCAGTGGGACAGGGGCCAACCACTATGCCAGATCGCAGCGCTCATGGTGCGGTGCGCAATTGGTTGCATCCGTAGCTATCTGCCTGCTCGCAGGGCTGGACGCTGGCGCGTGCCGCTGGCACGCTTGCCCGTTCTTCACGCCCCGCGCTGGACCGTCATGACCGATTCCCGCATTGCCTCGCTGCAGCAGGCCTGTCCCGGCCTGAAGCTGAAGACCGACCCGGCCGACCTGGAGCATTACGGGCGCGACTGGACCCGGCGCTGGACGCCGGCGCCGTTGGCGGTCGCACTGCCGGCCACGGTCGAGGAGGTACAGGCGGTGATGCGCTGGAGTGCGGGTGAGGGCGTGCCCGTGGTGCCGTCCGGCGGCCGTACCGGCCTTTCCGGTGGCGCGGTGGCGGCCAATGGCGAGCTGGTGCTCAGCCTGGAGCGGATGAACAAGGCGCTGGCCTACGACGCGGTCGATCGCACCCTGGTGGTGCAGGCCGGCATGCCGCTGGAGGCCGTGCACAACGCCGCGCTGGACCACGGCCTGATCTATCCGGTGGATTTCGCTGCACGCGGGTCGTGCACGATCGGCGGCAACATCGCCACCAATGCTGGCGGCATCCGTGTGATCCGCTACGGCAACACCCGCGAGTGGATCGCCGGGCTGAAGGTGGTTACCGCCAGCGGCGAACTGCTGGAGCTCAACAAGGGCCTGATCAAGAACTCCAGCGGCTATGACTTCCGCCAGCTGCTGATCGGTTCGGAAGGCACGCTGGGCGTGATCGTCGAGGCGACAGTGAAACTCACCGATCCGCCGCCAGCCAGCAACGTGATGCTGCTGGCCGTGCCCAGCTTCGAGGTGCTGATGCAGGTGTTCGCCGCGTTCCGCGCGCGCCTGCAGCTGCAGGCCTTCGAGTTCTTCACCGACCGGGCGCTGGAGCACGTGCTGGCGCATGGTGCGCAGGCACCGTTCGACGAGGTGCACCCGTATTACGTGGTCACCGAGTTCGCCGCCAACGACGAAGCGCAGGAAGCGGCGGCGATGGCCGCCTTCGAGGACTGCATGGGCAACGGCTGGGTCAGCGACGGGGTGATCAGCGCCAGCGACGCCCAGGCCGCCCAGTTGTGGCGCCTGCGCGAAGGCATCACCGAATCGCTGGCGCGCTACAAGCCCTACAAGAACGACGTCTCGGTGCGGATCTCGGCGATGCCTGCGTTCCTGGCCGAGACCCAGGCACTGATCGGGCAGGCCTACCCACACTTCGACGTGGTCTGGTTCGGCCATATCGGTGACGGCAACCTGCACATCAACGTGCTCAAGCCCGACGACACCAGCGACGCCGATTTCGTGGCGCAGTGTGAACACGTGACCAAGCTGTTGGCGCAGGTGCTGGCCCGGTTCGATGGCAGCATCTCGGCTGAACACGGCATCGGCCTGGTCAAGAAGGGCTACCTGGACAGCACCCGCGGCCCGGCCGAGATCGCCCTGATGAAGGCGGTCAAACGTGCGTTCGATCCCCAAGCGCGGCTGAATCCCGGCAAGCTGTTCGACGTTTGAGCCGGGCAAATCCTTCACGCACCCGTTACGCTCCACGCATCCTCACAACCGGCTTCGAACCGATGACCCGTCCGCTTCTGCTGCTCGCCCTGCTGTCCCTGCCGCTGGCCGGCTTCGCTTCCAGCTTCGCCGGCACCTCGGCCGGTTCCGCCACCGGTGCCTCCTCCGGCTCCTCGGGCAGCAGCTCGGGTGACGACAAGGTGGTACTGGCTGCGCGCGACGACGCTGCGGCGTTCGTCGCCAGCGACGGCCAGATCCGTGGCGCCCGCCTGCAGGCCGCGCTGGCCCACCTGCGTGAGCAGAGTGCTGCCGCACAGCAGCAGAGCGACCTGGAACTGGCCCGCGCGTTGCTGGCGCGTTGATCCGGACTGCATGACCCCGGCGACATCGCGTTCTGTAGAGCCGAGCCATGCTCGGCTGGATGCCCAGCGCATGCGGATCGCAACACTAGCCGAGCATGGCTCGGCTCTACAGAGGCTTGGCCGGTGGAACGCAGCCACGCATGGCGCGGCTCTACTGCTGGTCGCCCACGTCGCGCACGCAGCTGATCGCCTGCAGCTGGACCCGGCAGGGTTGAGCCCTGCACAGCAGCAGGTGGCGACGCAGACCCTGGCCGACGTGCAGGCACTGCTGCCGGATGGCCTGCTCCGCGCATTGCCGGCACAGGTCCAGGTGCGCTGGCGCGATGACCTGCCGGCCGATGTGCACGGCCGCGCTTTCGCCGGGCGCATCGCCCTGCGTCGCGAGCTGTTGGATGATGCCGTGCCCGGCGCGCGCCGCGCACGCCGCAGCGCGCTGGTACACGAACTGACCCATGTCGCCGACCGTACGGGGGCGAACTGGTCACGCAGTGTGCGCTGGCGTGATCTGGCTGGATGGCAGCGCAAGCCCTGGCATCTCGGCCGTGGCGGCAACGATTTCCGTGACCGCAGTCCCGATGCGTATGAACTGAAGGACCCGGCCGAGTACCTGGCAGTGAACGCCGAGCATTTCGTGCTCGACAGCGAGTTCGCCTGCCGGCGCCCGGCACTGGCGCGGTGGTACCAGGCCCATTTCGGAACTCCGCCATCGCTGCCGCAGTCGCACTGCGCGAACGCGTTGCCATTGCTGCAGGCCGAATCGGAAGAGGGGGCGGCATCGCTGCTGCAGCTCGACCCGGCGCGTGTCTACGCCGTGGACTACCTGTTCGCCGAGGGCAGTGCGCAGCCGATGAGCCGCTGGGGGCACAGCATGCTGCGGCTGGTGATCTGCCGGCCGGGCCGTGCACCGGGTCCGGACTGCCGCCTGGACCTGGAGTACCACCGCGTGCTGTCGTTCCGCGCGTTCGTCGGCGATGTGCAGATTTCCAACTGGCGCGGCTTGACCGGCGGCTACCCGTCGCGGCTGTTCGTGCTGCCGCTGCAGCAGGTGGTGGACGAGTACACCAAGGTGGAACTGCGGGGCCTGCAGTCGTTGCCCTTGCAGCTGCAACGCGACGAGATCGCCAGCCTGCTCGAGCGCACCGCGCAGGTGCACTGGAGCTATGACGGGCGCTATTACTTCGTCAGCAACAACTGTGCGGTGGAGACCGCCAGGCTGCTGCAGGCCGGAGTGCCCCGGCTGGGCGAGGACGGGCTGGCCCAGCTGAGTCCGCGCGGTCTCAAGCGGCGGCTGGCGCGGCTGGGCATGCTCGACGAGCGGGTACTCACGGACCGCAACGCAGCGCAGGCACAGGGCTATTACTTCGCTTCCGCGCGCGACCACTACCAGCAGTTGTTCACAGTGGCGGCGACCCAGCTGGCCTTGCCCGCGCGCGATGTGCGCGGCTGGTTGAAGCTGCCGGCAGAACAACGGGCACCGTGGCTGCTGAAGGGCAACCTGCGCGCCAGTGCCGGCCTGCTGCTGCTGGAACAGGCGGCACAGCGGCGTGCCGAACTGCGCGCACGCGATGTGCTCAAGCGGCAGCTGCTGGCTGCTGCGGACAGCGCGGCAACCCGCAGCCTGCGCAGCCTGCTGGCGCAGAGCGGGCAGTGGTTGCGCCCGGGGACGCTGCTGCAGAGCGGCTACGGGTTGCCGCTGGCCGATGAGCAGGCGGTGCTGGCCGAAGCGGTTGCCACTGCCAGCGCAGAGGCGGTGCCGGCCTGGCAGGCGCTGCGCGTGCAACTGCGCCAGCAGTTGCCGGTGGGCCAGCGCAACGAGATGGATGCGATCGATGCCAACCTCGCCGCACTTGGCGCGCGCCTGCGGGAACAGGCAGCCACGCCCGCTACTGGCGCGGCAGTTCGATGACGAAACGGCTGCCGCCGGCGTTGCCCGCCGTGCAGTAGACGCGGCCGCCGTGCGCGTCGGCGATGGCCTTGACCACCGCCAGGCCGAGGCCACTGCCGCCGCCCTGGCGTGAACGTGAGCCGTCGGCACGCATGAACGGGCTGAAGATGTCGGCGTGCAGCTCCGGATCGATGCCCGGGCCCTCATCCTCGATTGCCACTTGCACATGTCCCGGTGTGTCATGCACGGCAATCCGCACCTTGCCCGGGCTGGCATAGCGGCGTGCGTTCTCCAGCAGCGCCAGCAGCGCCTGGCGGAGGCGGGTCGGGTCGCAGTGCGCGTTGTGTTCCTCGCGGCTGGTTTCCAGCTCCAGCACGAAGCCGGCGGCGCGGAACTGCGGATCGACCAGGGTCATCACCGAATGCACTTCGGCCACCACATCGGTGCGCGCGCGACGTACGTCCAGCCGCGCGTTGTCGGACAGGCTCAGCACGCGCAGATCCTCGATCAGGCGCGAGAGGCCCTCGACCTGCGCCAGCAGGCTGCGGAACTGTGACTCGTCCGGCTGGAACACGCCCTCGGCGAGCCCTTGCAGGCGACCGCGCAGGATCGTCACCGGCGTGCGCAGCTCATGGGCGATGGCCGCGTGCCACATCGCGCGCTCGCTCTCCATGTGCTGCAGGCGGCGGGCCATTGCATTGAAGTCCTCGACCAGGGTCGCCACTTCACCCGGCGAATTCTCCTCGACGCTCGCGCGCGCCCCGAGGTCGCCGCCGGCAAGCGCACGCACACTGTCCACCAGTGAATTCAGTGGCGACAGGATCCGGTGCGCAAGACGGAACGAAGCGGCGATGGCCAGCGCCAGTCCGGTCAGGATCACGCCCACCATCCATGCCAGTTCCGGCCCGGTCGGCAGCCAGCTTTCCGGCTCCTCGGTGCTGCCGGGGAAGAACTCGACCAGCACCGCGTACAGCAGCCACGACGACAGGATCATCATCACGATGACGCCGATCACCATCAGCGACATCGAGATGATGATGTGGCGGCTGAGCCCGGAACGGCGCAGGCGCGCCATCAGCGGTCGGCCATCAACCGGTAGCCGACACCGCGCACGCTGGCCGGGACGTTGACCATGCCCACGTCATCGAGTTTGCGGCGCAGCTTGCTGACATGGCTGTCGACGGTGCGTTCCAGCGCTTCGCTTTCCGGCAGGCATTCGTGCATCAGTTCGCTGCGGCTGAAGATGCGGGTCGGCGCCAGCGCCATGCAGTGCAGCAGCTTGAACTCGGTGAGCGTGAGCAGCACTTCGTGGCTGTAGCCTTCGCCCTCCACATGCACGGCATGGGTAGCCGAGTCGATCAGCAGCGGGCCCGCCCGCAGCGCGGTCGGTGCGTCCATGCGCGAGGCGCGCAACGTACGCCGCAGCACGGCGCGCACGCGTGCTGCCACTTCGGCCGGATTGAACGGCTTGACCACGTAGTCGTCGGCGCCCATGCGCAGCGCGGTGAGCTTGTCCAGGTCCTGGTCCAGTGCGGTCAGCATGATCACCGGCGTTTCACCGCGCTGGCGCAGCTGGGTCAGCACGCTCCAGCCATCCAGGCGCGGCAGCTGCACATCAAGCAGGACCAGGTCGGGGCGGGCGCTGCGGTGCAGGTCCAGCGCGCTGTGGCCGTCGGCGGCGCGCAGCGTACGCAGTCCTTCGCGTTCCAGATAGGCGGTGAGAATATCGGCGATCTCGGCCTCATCCTCGACGATCAGGACGAGGGCGGCGAGGGCAGGGGCGGCATGCATGCAGGGGCGGGGCCTTAAGGTGCTTGCCTCCATCGTATCTCCACAGTTCCTCCATCGAAACCCCATCATCGCCACGCACACTTCACGCTTCAGAACCTATCAGCCGCCTGCGCGGCATTGTGCACAGCAATGAGAACCTTCAGGACCCCGGTTGCGTTGATCGCGGCCCTCGCCCTGGCCGTGACGGCCTGCTCCGCCCCCGAAGCCACGCCCGAAGCGGCACCGCGCGTCAGCGTGGTCACTGTCGGCCCGCAGGTCGTGCAGCGCGACGATGAACTGCCCGGCCGTGTCGCCGCCGTTCGCACCGCACAGATCCGTGCGCAGGTCGGCGGCATCGTGCAGCGCCGCCTGTTCGAACAGGGCGCCGAAGTGCGCGCCGGCCAGGCCCTGTTCCAGATTGATCCGGCGGCGTTCCGTGCCGATGTCGACTCGGCACTGGCAGCGCTGCAGCGCAGTGAGGCAGCCCTGGGCCGCAGCCGCGTGCAGTCGCAGCGCCTGCATGCGCTGGCGGCCGCGCAGGCGGTCAGCCAGCAGCACCGCGACGATGCCAGTGCCGAGTACGAACAGGCCCGTGCCGCGGTGAACGAGGCGCGCGCGATCCTGGCCCGCCGCCAGCTCGACCTGCGCTATGCCACGGTCAGTGCACCGATTGCCGGCCGCATCGACCAGGCGCTGGTGACCGAAGGTGCACTGGTCGGCGTGGCCGATGCCGAGCCGATGGCGGTGGTGCAGCAGATCGACCAGGTCTACGTCGATGTGCGCCAGCCAGCGGCGCAGCTCGAGTCGCTGCAACGCAGTGCCGGTGGCGGCGAGCTGCCGGTGACGATCATCGGTGCGGCCGGCAGGCCGCTGCGCGAACGTGGCCAGATGCTGTTCTCCGGCATCAATGTCGATGCGCGCACCGGTGATGTGATCCTGCGCATCCTGGTCGACAACCCACAGCGCCAGTTGCTGCCCGGCATGTACGTGCGCGCGAAGGTGCCGCGGGGTGCGCCGGCCAGCGCACTGACCGTGCCGCAGCAGGCCGTACTGCGCAGTGCCGGTGGCCAGGCCTATGCCTGGGTGATCGGTGGCGATGGCAAGGCGGTGATCCGCACGCTGGAAGTGGACGGTAGTGTCGATCGCCAATGGCTGGTGCGCACGGGCCTGAAGGCGGGCGAAAAGGTGGTGGTCGAAGGCCAGGAACGCCTGCAGGAAGGCGTGGTGGTCGATGCGCGCGACTGGCAGATGCCGGTCGCCAGCGCCGGCGCGGTGCAGGCCGGCAGCAAGGGCTGAGCCTCTACCGGGCCGGTCCCTCCAGGAAAATCCAACATGGCACGTTTCTTCATCGATCGCCCGGTGTTCGCCTGGGTGCTGGCGATCTTCATCATCCTGGCCGGCGTGCTGGCGATCCCGCGGCTGGCGGTGGAGCGCTATCCGGCGGTAGCGCCGCCCAGCGTCAGCATCTACGCCAGCTACCCGGGTGCCAGCCCGCAGACGCTGAATGACGCGGTGGTCGGCCTGATCGAGCGCGAGCTGTCCAGCGTCAAGCACCTGCTGTATTTCGAGTCTTCGGTGGACACCTCCGGCGAAGCCTCCATCACTGCGACCTTCAAGCCGGGTACCAACCCGGAGCTGGCGCAGGTGGACGTGCAGAACCGGATCAAGGCGATCGAGCCGCGCCTGCCGCGCAGCGTGCGCCAGAACGGCCTGTTCGTGGAAGCAGCCGATTCCGGCTTCCTGATGCTGGTCGGCCTGCGTTCGCCCGATGCCAGCGTCAGCGAGGCCGCACTGGGCGACTTCATGGCGCGCAACATCATCGAGGAGCTGCGCCGCATCGATGGCGTCGGCCGCGTGCAGCTGTTCGGTGCGGAGCAGGCGATGCGCGTGTGGCTGGACCCGACCCGGCTGACCGGCTATGGGCTGACCATGGGTGACGTGGCCGCTGCCATCGAGCAGCAGAACCTGGAGATCTCGCCGGGGCGCATCGGTGATTCGCCGGGTGTTCCAGGCCAGCGCATCACCGTGCCGCTCAGCGCCGACGGCCAGTTGTCCACGCCGGAACAGTTCGCGGCGATCGTACTGCGCGCCGGGGCCGACGGTTCACGGGTGGTGCTGGGTGATGTCGCCCGCGTCGAACTGGGCGCGCAGAGCTATGCCTGGGGCACCCGCGAGGACGGCCATCCGGCCACCGCTGCCGGGGTGCAGCTGCGGCCGGGCGCGAATGCGGTGCGCACGGCGTCGGCGGTCCGTGAGCGCATGGCCGAACTGGCGCCGCTGTTGCCGCGCGGCGTGGAGGCGAGCATCCCGTTCGACACCGCGCCGTTCGTGAAGATCTCGATCCAGAAGGTGGTGCAGACGCTGCTGGAGGCGATGCTGCTGGTGTTCGCAGTGATGTACCTGTTTTTGCAGAACTGGCGCTACACGTTGATCCCGGCGTTGGTCGCGCCCATCGCGCTGTTGGGTACGTTCGCGGTGATGCTGGTGCTGGGCTTCTCGATCAACGTGCTGACCATGTTCGGCATGGTGCTGGCCATCGGCATCATCGTCGATGACGCCATCGTGGTGGTCGAGGGCGTGGAGCGGATCATGGCCGAGGAGGGCCTGCCGCCGCGTGAGGCCACCATCAAGGCGATGCGCGAGCTGACCGGCGCAGTGATCGGCATCACCCTGGTGCTGACCGCGGTGTTCATCCCGATGGCGCTGGCCAGCGGCTCGGTGGGCGCCATCTACCGCCAGTTCACCGTGGCGATGGCGGTGTCGATCCTGTTTTCGGCGCTGTTGGCCCTGAGCCTGACGCCGGCGTTGTGCGCGACGCTGCTGCGCCCGAACACCCATGGCCATCATGGCCGTGGCGGGCTGTTCGGTGCCTTCAATCGTGGCTTCGAGCGGATGACCGGGCGTTACCAGCGTGGCGTGGCGTCGGTGCTGCAGCGGAGCGGGCGGGTCATGGGCGTGTTCGCCGCGCTGGTGGCGGCGTTGCTGCTGGGCCTGCACTGGCTGCCGGGTGCATTCCTGCCGGAAGAGGACCAGGGCTACTTCATGACCTCGATCCAGCTGCCGGCCGAAGCCACCGCCGAACGCACGCTGGCCGTGGTCGAAGCCTACGAACGGCACGTGGCGTCACGCCCGGGCATCGGCTCCAACCAGTCGATCCTCGGCTACAGCTTCTCCGGTTCCGGCCCGAGCGCGGCGCTGACCTACACGATGCTGAAGGATTGGGGCGAGCGTGCAGGGGCCACCGCGGCCGGCGAAGTGGAGGCCGCGCAGAAGGCGATGGCGACGATTGCCGAGGGCGAAGTGATGAGCGTGATGCCGCCGGCCATCGACAGCCTGGGGCGTTCGTCCGGCTTCTCGCTCGCCCTGCAGGCGCGTACCGGGCAGAGCCAGGCAGAGCTGCGCGCGGCCCTGCAGCAGCTGCTGAAGCTGGCCGAGGCCAGCCCGCTGCTGTCGGAGGTGCATGCCGATGGCCTGCCAGCAGGTACCAGCGTGCGGCTGGACATCGACCGCGCCAAGGCCGAGGCGATGGGCGTGGGGTTCGAGCAGATCAGCAGCACGCTGTCGGCGGCGATGGGCTCGCAGTACGTCAACGACTTCCCCAACAAGGGGCGGCTGCAGCAGGTGATCCTGCAGGCCGATGCACCCCACCGGATGGAGCTGGAGGATGTGCTGAGGCTGTACGTGCGCAACAGCGAAGGTGGCATGGTGGCGTTGTCGGAACTGGTGACGCCGCACTGGACCGAGGCGCCGCTGCAGCTGCAGCGCTATCTCGGCTTCCCGGCGCTGAATCTGTCCGGCGCACCGGCCTCCGGCGTGTCGACCGGCCAGGCCATGGCGGAGATGGAGCGGTTGGCGGAGAAGCTGCCGTCCGGTTTTGCCCTGCAGTGGACCAGCCAGTCGCTGCAGGAGCGGGAGTCCGGTGCGCAGGCGCCGTGGTTGCTGCTGTTGTCGATGCTGGTGGTGTTCCTGGTGCTGGCGGCACTGTACGAGAGCTGGTCGATCCCGCTGGCGGTGATGCTGGTGGTGCCGCTGGGCCTGCTTGGTGCGGTTGCTGCGGTGCTGTTGCGGGGCATGCCCAACGACGTGTTCTTCAAGGTCGGCATGATCACCGTGATCGGGCTGTCGGCGAAGAACGCGATCCTCATCGTCGAGTTCGCGCGCCAGCTGCAGCAGCAGGGTCGCGGCCTGGTTGAAGCAGCGCTGGAGGCAGCGCGGCTGCGACTGCGGCCGATCGTGATGACCTCGCTGGCATTCGCGCTGGGCGTGGTGCCGCTGATGCTGGCGCAGGGCGCCTCGAAGGAAACCCAGCAGGCGATTGGAACCGGTGTGTTCGGCGGCATGGTCAGTGCGACCGTGCTGGCCGTGTTCTTCGTGCCGGTCTTCTATGTAGTGGTGCAGGGCGCGCGGCAGTGGATCGCGCAGCGCCTGCGCAGACGCCGGCCGATGCCGGGAGGAACCGTGGATGGAACGGAACATCGTTGAAGATCTGCATGAGCGGCAGTTGGCAGCGCTGGAACAGCGCCTGCGGCAGGCATTGCTGGATGACGACCACGATGCGCTGACCGCGCTGGTATCGCCGGCCTTGTTCATGATGGATGGCCACGGCGGCCGCATGCTCGACCTGCCGTGGCTGGGCGACTGGCTGACCGGAAACCTGCAGGTGCGCAGCCTGCAGTCGTACGCGGTGGAAACGTTGCTGTGCGGACGCCTGGCATTGTTGTCCAGCGACGTGCGCTTGTCGGTGCGCGGGCAGGGCCAGGAGCGCGAGCTGAAACTGCGCCTGCTGCGGGTGTGGACCTGCAGTTCCGGCGAAAGCGGCGCGCAGCTGCTTTCGATGGCGGTACTGGCCGCATGAGCGCGGTCAGGGCGCTTTCAGGCCCCGCTCACCGCGAGGTGGTAGGGTCGAGCATTCCTGTAGTGTCGACAAGGAGTCGAGCCATGCGTGTAGTTCCCAGTCTGTTGGCAGCCTCCCTGGGGCTGGTGCTGGTCGCGTGCCAGCCGGCCCAGGCACCCGCGGCGGGCAGCAATGACGCCCCGCCTGCCACGCCGCAGCCGAGCGCCAACACGGAAGGTGGCAGCGAGACCGCCTACCAGTGTGGTGATCTGAGTGTGGGCGCGACATTCAATGGCGAGGATGCTGCCACGCTGGTGATCGGCGAGCGTAGCTTCGCCATGACCTCCGAGCGCGCGGCATCCGGCGCCAAGTACAGCGATGGTCTCGGCAACAGCTTCTGGACCAAGGGCAGCGATGATGGCCTGCTGAGCCTGAAGGGCGAACCGGATCGCGAGTGCCATGCGGTGGAAGCTACCGAAGGCGATGGCAGCGCCGGCGATGCCGCGTTCCGTGCCACCGGCAATGAACCCGGATGGCTTGCAGTCGTCGACGGCGATATGCCGGGCCTGCAGGTGGAAGTTGACTATGGCGAGCGCCGCTTCGACGTGGCCAAACCCACCCAGGGCGCTGATGGATGGAGCGGAAAGGCGTCCGACGGCACCGACGTCAAGCTCAGCTTCCAGCGCACCACCTGCCAGGATGACATGAGCGGCGAGGCGTTTGAGGCCAAGGCGATGCTGACTGTCGGTACCCGCCAGTACCATGGCTGCGGCAATTTCGGCGCGAAGCAGCCGTAAGTTACCTGTAGAGCCGAGCCCACGCTCGGCTGTAGTACCTGTCCAACCCACCGCAGCCGAGCACGGGCTCGGCTCTACACAACTACTGTCAGCGATGCGCTGCTTGCTGCCTGCGGCGAACTTGCCGCAGGCAGCGATCGGCAGGCGATCGGCGCAGGGCGCTTAGTCGGCACGGCCGGCGAATTCGCCGGTGGCGGTGTTCACCAGCACGCGTTCGCCATTGACGATGTACTCGGGCACCATGATTTCGATGCCGGTGTTGAGCTTGGCCGGCTTCGGGCGCTTGGTGGCGGTGCCACCCTTCAGTTCCGGCGGCGTCTCGATCACCTCCAGCACCACCGAGGCCGGCAGCTGGATCGCCACCGGCTGCTCGTCGATCACCTGCACGTAGATGCCGGTCAGGCCGTCGGTGATGTAACCGGCGTCGTCGCCGATCACGTCCGCATCCAGGGTGTACGGGGTGTAGTCCTCGTCATCGAGGAAGACGAAGGCATCGCCGTCCTTGTACGAATAGGTGGACTGGCGGCGCAGCAGTTCGACCTCGACCAGGTTGTCGTCGGCATCGAAGCTGGCGTCGAGCTTGTTGCCGCCCGGCACGCTGTACATGATGAAGCGGAAGCGGACGTTGCCGCCGCGACCCTGCGGCGAGCTGCGCTCGATGTCGCGGATCTGGTACACGCCGTTGTTGTACTCGACGACGTTGCCCTTCTTGATGTCGTTGGCTTTCATGGTGATCTAGGTCGTTGGGGGAGGGCGCCGTCCCGGCGCCCGGGGGGGGGAATCACTTCGGAGCGAGGCGGGTAGCGCCGTCCAGGCGGATGGTCTCGCCGTTGAGGTAGGTGTTGCCGAGAATGAAGCCGACCAGACTGGCGAAGTCTTCCGGCTTGCCCAGGCGCGACGGGAACGGGATCGAGGCGGCCAGCGACTGCTGCACGGCTTCGGGCATGCCATCGACCATCGGCGTCCAGAACACGCCAGGAGCAATCGTATTGACGCGGATGCCGAAGCGCGACAGTTCGCGCGCCATCGGCAGCGTCATCGACACCACGCCGCCCTTGCTGGCCGCATACGCGGCCTGGCCGATCTGTCCTTCATAGGCAGCGATGCTGGCGGTGTTGATGATCACGCCGCGCTCGCCGTCTTCGCCGGCGTCGTTGTGCTGCATGCGGTTGGCCGCGGCCTTGGCGACGTTGAAGCTGCCGACCAGGTTGACCATCACCGTGCCCTGGAAGCCGGCCAGCGGCATCGGGCCTTCCTTGCCGAGCACGCGACCGGCGCCGAGGATGCCGGCGCAGTTCATCGCCACGTTCAGGCCGCCGAGGAAATCGTGGGCCTGGTCGATGGCTGCAGCCACGGCCGCCTCATCGCTGACGTTGACATTGAAATAGCGGGCCTTGTCGGCACCCAGCCCGGCAACGGCAGCTGCGCCCTTGTCATCGTTGAGGTCGAACAGGGCCACCTTGCCGCCCTGGGCGACGAGGTGCTGGGCCACGGCCAGGCCGAGGCCGGAGACGCCGCCAGTGATCACGGCACGTACGGAAGACAGCTGCATTGCACGGTCCTGCAGGTTCGAGAACCGCCGATTCTAACGGAAGCGGCGACCGTCGCCGTTGTGCACTGCGCCGCCCCGGCAGGAGCGGCGCAGCGGGGTGCTCAGCCGGCCGCTGCGAGCGCCTGTCCGGTGCGGCTGGCGGTGGCACGGCCGAGCAGGCCGGCCAGCCAGCGGCCGGTCTCGGCCAGTGCCGGCAGGTCCACGCCGCTGTCCAGGCCCAGGCCCTGCAGCAGATAGACCACGTCCTCGCTGGCGACGTTGCCGCTGGCACCCTTCGCATACGGGCAGCCACCGGCGCCGGAGACCGCGCTGTCGACCACGCGCACGCCTTCTTCCAGGCAGGTGGCGATGTTGGCGATGGCCTGGCCGTAGGTGTCGTGGAAGTGCACGGCCAATGCCTCCATCGGAATCTCGGCAGCGACCGCCTGCAGCATCGCCCGTGCCTTGCGCGGGGTGCCAACGCCGATGGTGTCGCCCAGCGAGATTTCGTAACAGCCCATCTGGTGCAGGGCGCGCGCCACCCGTACCACGTCGGCCAGTGGAACCTCGCCCTGGTAGGGGCAGCCGAGCACAGTGGAGACGTAGCCGCGCACGCGCACGCCATCGGCGGCGGCGCGGCGGAGGATCGGCTCGAACCGGGCCAGCGACTCGTCGATGCCGGCATTGGTGTTGGTGCGGTTGAAGGCCTCGGACGCAGCGGTGAACACCGCCACTTCCTCCACGCCCACCGCGCGGGCGCGGTCGTAGCCCTGTTCGTTCGGCACCAGTACAGGGTAGTGGATGCCGGGGCGGCGCTGGATGCCGGCGTAGACCTCGGCGGCATCGGCCAGCTGCGGAATCCACTTGGGGCTGACGAAACTGGTCGCCTCGATGCTGCGCAGGCCGGTGGCCGACAGGCGGTTGATCAGTTCGATCTTGTCGGCGGTGGACACCGACTGCTTTTCGTTCTGCAGGCCGTCACGCGGGCCGACCTCGACGATGCGGACGTAGTCGCTCATGCAGCCACCTCGCCGACGGGGCGATGGCAGACCGCTTCGATGTTGTTGCCGTCCGGGTCGAGCACGAAGGCGGCGTAGTAATCCGGGTGGTACCACGGGCGCAGGCCCGGCGCGCCGTTGTCGCGGCCACCGGCGGTGAGGGCGGCGGCGTGGAAGGCGTCCACCTGCGCGCGGCTGGCGCAGGCGAAGGCCACGTGCACGCCGTGGCTGGCGGTGCCGCCATTGCCGAGCCAGAAGAACGGCTTGCCGTCGCTGCCGAAGCCGACGTGGTCGTGGTCGCCGGTCAGTTCGGCGCTCACTTCCATCACCACGTCGATCTGCAGTGGCGCCAGTGCCTGCAGGAAGAAGGCCTTGCTGCGCGCCAGGTCGGCGCTGGTCAAACCAAGATGATCGAGCATGTTCAGGCTTCCGTGACCCAATGGGGGGCGCGCTTGTCGAGGAAGGCGCCCAGGCCCTCCTGGCCCTCGGCGGACACCCGCAGGCGCGCGATCAGGGCTGCATTATCGCGATCCAGGGCGTCGCGGTCATGGCTGTCCCGGACCTGCCGCACCAGCTGCTTGGCGGTGGACGAGGCGATCGGGCCTGCCTTGTCGAGCAGGGCCAGCTGGCGTTCCAGCGCCTCGTCCAGGCGCTCGGGTTCGACCAGCTGGTGGACCAGGCCGATCCGCAGTGCGGTCTCGGCATCGAAGTGCTCGCCGGTGGCGAACCATCGACGGGCCTGGCGTGGGCCGATGGCCTCGATCACATAGGGGGAGATCACCGCCGGCAGCAGGCCCAGGCGGCTTTCGGTCAGGCCGAAGCGGGCCGCGGTGCTGGCGATGGCGATGTCGCAGCAGGCGACCAGGCCGACACCGCCGCCGAAGGCCGCGCCGTGGACCCGTGCCAGGGTCGGCTTGGGCAGCTCGTCCAGGGTGCGCATCAGCCGGGCCAGGGCCAGCGAGTCCTCGCGGTTAGCGGCTTCGCTGGCCGCAGCCATGCCGCGCATCCACTGCATGTCGGCGCCGGCCGAGAAGGAGGCGCCATGGCCGGCCACCACCACGGCCCGGATCGAATCGTCCCGTCCGGCGGCCTCCAGCGCGGCGGTCAGCCGGGCGATCAGGCTGGCGTCGAAGGCATTGTGCAGTTCCGGCCGGTTCAGCCAGAGGGTGATGACGGCGCCGCGGCGCTCGATCTGCAAAGCATCGTTCATGAGATTCCAGGGTCACTCCATACCTGTATGGATCATAGCGGGCCATTGGTCATGGGCCATGACGCGACGCGGGAATGTTAGAATCGAGAACCATTTACATCCAGCAGAGAACACGCTAGATGACGCTGTCCGAACTGCCGCTGCACACCTCGGCCGTGGTCGAGTCCGTGCAGGACCTGCACGCCAACGATGCCATCGCCCGTCGCCTGCGCGAGCTGGGTTTCGTCAATGGCGAGGAAGTGCGCCTGGTGGCCAAAGGTCCGGTGGGGGGCGAGCCGTTGCTGGTGCAGGTCGGGTTCACCCGGTTCGCGCTGCGGATCAGTGAGGCCAAGCGCGTCGTGGTAGACGCCAACCGCCAGGAGCGACGCGCATGAGCGCTTCCGCTGCCACCGCCCCGCTGCGCATTGCGCTGGTCGGCAACCCCAACAGCGGCAAGACCGCGCTGTTCAACCAGCTGACCGGCAGTCGGCAGAAGGTCGCCAACTACACCGGCGTCACCGTAGAGCGCAAGGAGGGCCGCCTGCGTGCTCCGTCCGGCCGTGAATTCGCGGTGCTTGATCTGCCGGGCGCCTACAGCCTGCATCCGGCCAGCCTGGACGAGGCGATCACCCGCGACCTGTGCCGGGGCTTCTACCCGGGCGAAGCCGCGCCGGACGTGCTGCTGTGCGTGATCGACGCCACCAACCTGCGCCTGCACCTGCGCTTCGCGCTGGAGCTGCGCGAGCTGGGCAAGCCGATGGTGGTCGCGCTGAACATGGTCGACGCCGCACAACGCCGCGGCATCCAGGTGGATGTGGCCGCGCTGGAACGCGAGCTGGGCGTGCCGGTGGTGGAGACCGTGGCGGTGCGCAAGCAGGGCGCCAAGGCCTTGGTCGAGCGCCTCGATGCGATGGTGCCGCACCTGGATGCGCCGGTGCCGGGCCCGGAAGGTGGCATCGACTACCACGCCAAGGTGCGCGAGATCCTTTCGGTCGCCGTGCGCATGCCGGCGCGAACCGCGAAGATCGACGACGCGCTGGACCGCTGGCTGCTGCACCCGGTGTTCGGGCTGATCAGCCTTGCGGTGGTGATGTTCCTGATCTTCCAGGCGGTGTATGCCTGGGCGACGCCGTTGATGGATGGCATCGAGGCTGGCTTCGCCTGGCTCGGTACTCTCGTTGGCAGCGTGTTGCCGGAGGGTCCGCTGGCCAGCCTGCTGACCGACGGCATCATCGCCGGTGTCGGTGGCGTGGTCGTGTTCCTGCCGCAGATCCTGATCCTGTTCTTCTTCATCCTGGTGCTGGAGGAATCCGGCTACCTGCCGCGCGCGGCGTTCCTGCTCGACCGCATGATGGCCGCTGCCGGCCTGTCTGGCCGCTCGTTCATCCCGCTGCTGTCCAGCTTCGCCTGCGCGGTGCCGGGCATCATGTCCACGCGCAGCATCCAGGACCCGCGTGACCGCCTGGCCACCATCCTGGTCGCACCGCTGATGACCTGTTCGGCGCGCCTGCCGGTGTACGCGCTGCTGATCGGTGCGTTCATTCCGCAGAAGACCGTGTGGGGCGTGTTCAACCAGCAGGGCCTGGTGCTGTTCGGCCTGTACGTCGCCGGCATCCTCAGTGCGCTGGCGATGTCGTGGATCATGAAGAAGTGGCGCCGCGACAAGAGCGAGCATCCGCTGATGCTGGAGCTTCCGTCGTACCGGCTGCCGCATGCGCGCGACCTGGCGGTGGGGCTGTACGAGCGCGGCATGATCTTCCTCAAGCGCGTCGGCGGCATCATCCTGGCGCTGACCATCCTGCTGTGGGTGCTGCTGTCGTTCCCAGCGGCGCCGGCGGGCGCCACGATGCCGGCCATCGACTATAGCTACGCCGGCCAGATCGGCCATGCGATGGCGGTGTTCTTCGCACCGCTGGGCTTCAACTGGCAGATCTGCATCGCGCTGATCCCGGGCCTGGCCGCGCGTGAGGTGGCGGTGTCGTCGCTGGCGACGGTGTATGCGCTGTCGGCGGCGGATGACGATGCGGCCAGCCAGGCACTGACCCCGTTGATCAGCGATGGCTGGTCGCTGGCCACGGCCCTGTCGCTGCTGGTCTGGTACATCTACGCACCGATGTGCATCTCGACGCTGGCCACCATCAAGCGCGAGACCAACTCGTGGAAGCAGATGGCCTTTGCCGCGGTCTACCTGTTCGCCGCAGCTTACGTGGCGGCGCTGATCACCTACCAGGTGACCAGGGCGCTGGGAGGTGGCTGATGGATACCGGGCTGCTGATCCAGTACCTGATCATCGCGGTGGCCGTGCTGGTCAGCGCCTGGGTGGTGCTGAAGAAGCAGTTCCCCGGCACGGTGCGCAAGCTGCGCGGTGCCTTGGCGCTGGCTCTGCTGAAGCCGGGCCGCGCGGCCTGGGCGCAGGCGCTGGGGCGGAAGATCGCGCCGCCTGCCAGCGGAGGTGGCGGTGCCTGTGGCGGTTGCGACAGTTGCGGGCCGACCAACAAGAAGTAGCGTCGAGCCATGCTCGACGGCGGCTGTGCGGCGGGTGCGAACTTTCGGCCTGTGGGTGCGAACCTTGGTTCGCACGCTTTCCGGGGTTCAGACCTCTTTGCGGATGATCGCGCGAAAGCGTCCCTCCTGCTGCATCCGCCGTACCGAGGCGCGATTTCCATGGGTCGCTGCGAAGCCCGCCACGTCGGCAAGAGCATTGAGCAGCAGGCGCTTCATCGCGTTGCGATCGCCAGCATCGAGCAGGTCATGAAGATCCTGCTGGGTGAAAGCCCGGCGCAGGCCTGGCGTCTCTTCGATACGCCAGTCGACATGCGGCGTGGGGATGCTGGAGCGGTACCTGAAAGCCGTTTCAAGATCGTCGGGCGTGAGGGGGTGCACGAGCAACTCTGGAAAGTAGAGTCCGGCATTCACATAGAAACCGCGGCTTTCGCTGGCGCGTTGGTGATTCACGACAAGCAGGGCGTCATCCAGCAAGCGGTAGCGGGTGGTCGTCGTCCCGGCATAGCCGGTCTTCCTGGCGCACTTGCTGAAGACGGTCGCGGATTTCATGGGCGTTGCCTGGGCCGGAAGAGGGGACCACAGCCTTGAGTGGCCGCGTTTCTGCGTCCAGTGGTAAACGCGACATCTACGGTGTCGCATGCGCTCCGCCTGGTGCGGTCAAGAGAGGCGTACCCAGGGAGGAACGAGCATCCATTGCGCGGAAGGTCACCCAGCGTCGCAGTGACGGCGCTTGCCGGAGCAGGCGTGCTGCCGCTAGCCTGCAGGCATGAACCAGACTCCCCTGCGATTGCTCATTCACGGCGCCTCCGGGCGCATGGGCCAGGCCCTGCTGCGGCTGGCCGCCGAACATCCCGAAACCCTGCAGATCGTGGCCGCCGTGACCGGCCGTGCGCCGGCGCAGCGCGTGGTCGACGGCGTGCCGTTCTTTGGTGCCAGCGAACTGTCCGGTGCGCCGGTGTTCGACGTGGCCATTGACTTCAGCCTGCCGGAGGGCTTCGACCCGATGCTGGCGCTGTGCGTGGAACGCGGCGCGGGGCTGGTGTCGGGTACCACCGGCATCTCCGGCACGCAGCGGCAGGCGCTGGATGCAGCAGCGGCGAAGATCCCGTTGGTCTGGGCGTCGAACTTCAGCCTGGGCGTGGCGGTGCTGGACGAGCTGGTGGAGCGCGCCGCGCAGGCGCTGGCCGGCTGGGACTGCGATATCGTCGAATCGCACCACACACAGAAGAAGGACGCACCGTCAGGCACCGCGCTAACCCTGGGCGCGGCCGCGCAGCGCGGCGGAGCGGAGCCGCATTACGCGAGCCTGCGTGCTGGCGACATCGTAGGTGAGCATCTGGTGCAGTTCACCGGGCTGGGCGAGCGCATCGAGCTGGTGCATAGGGCCACCAACCGCGACATCTTCGCCCGCGGTGCGCTGTTCGCCGCCCGCCAGCTGCAAGGCCGGGCCCCGGGCAGCTACCGGGTGCGCGATCTGCTGGACGGGCCGCGTTAACCGGTAGCGCCGGGCCGTGCCCGGCGTCGGTGTCGGTTCCGCCGGGCATGGCCCGGCGCTACCAGCGGGCGCCGCATACGCCGCCGGATTGAAATGAATGCGCAATCGCCTGTTCATATAGCGCGATAACCGCTGGCGCGAGCGCCCCGGCAGCGCTACAATTCGCACTCGCCGAATCACGAAAGCCGGACCGGTCCCAGACCGCACGTCCGCGCTTTTTTGCAACCGGATTTCCGTGAAGCGCAGGCGTGACTTCGGCAGCCCCCTCGGTAGCCAAAGTGAGATTCCCGTGACCCAAGCCGCAATCCTCGTCCTCGAAGACGGCACCGTATTCGAGGGCGAATCCGTAGGCGCGCCCGGCCTGTCCGTCGGTGAAGTGGTGTTCAACACCGCCATGACCGGCTATCAGGAAGTATTGACCGACCCGTCCTACGCCCGGCAGATGGTCACGTTGACCTATCCGCATATCGGCAACACCGGCATGACCGACCAGGACGATGAAGCGTCCAAGGTATGGTCGGCCGGTCTGATCGTGCGCGACGTCCCGCGCCGTCCCAGCAACTGGCGCAGCCAGCTGTCGCTGCAGGACTGGCTGATCCAGCGGGGCGTGGTCGCCATCGCCGGCATCGACACCCGCAAGCTGACCCGCATCCTGCGCGAGAAGGGCGCGCAGAACGGTGCTCTGATGGCCGGCGACATCGACGTGGAAAAGGCACTGGAAGCCGCCCGCAAGTTCCCGGGCCTGAAGGGCATGGATCTGGCCAAGGTCGTCACTACCGAGAAGACCTACACCTGGACCGAGGGCCAGCTGGACCTGGATGCCAATGCTTTCGTCAGCGTGCCGGCCCGGTTCAAGGTCGTGGCCTACGACTTCGGCGTGAAGACCAACATCCTGCGCATGCTGGCCGAGCGCGGCTGCGAAGTGACCGTGGTGCCGGCGCAGACCCCGGCCGCCGAAGTGCTGGCACTGAAGCCGGACGGCGTGTTCCTGTCCAATGGCCCGGGTGACCCGGAACCGTGCGACTACGCCATCGACGCGATCAAGGCCTTCATCGACGTGAAGATCCCGACCTTCGGCATCTGCCTGGGCCACCAGCTGCTCGGCCTGGCCTCTGGCGCGAAGACCATGAAGATGGGCCATGGCCACCACGGTGCCAACCACCCGGTGCAGGACCTGGACAGTGGCCGGGTGATGATCACCTCGCAGAACCACGGTTTTGCGATCGATGAAGCAACCCTGCCGCCGACCCTGCGCGTGACCCACCGTTCGCTGTTCGACGGCACCAACCAGGGTGTCGCCCGCACCGACGTGCCGGCGTTCTCGTTCCAGGGCCATCCGGAAGCATCCCCGGGCCCGCACGATGTCGGTCCGCTGTTCGACCGCTTCGTGGCGCTGATGGAGCAGGCCAAGGCGTGATCAGTACGCCGCCGGCCTGCCGGTGGCGTCGCGATGGACCGTAAACCCCGCATCGCTGCTGCCCCTGGCGCGGCGCTGCGGATCAAGATTCCTGATCGACAGCGTGCGATCACCCCCCTTGTCACGCTGTACTGACTTAGAGAAGAAAATGCCCAAGCGCACTGACCTCAAGACCATCCTCATCATCGGTGCTGGCCCGATCGTCATCGGCCAGGCCTGCGAGTTCGACTACTCCGGCGCCCAGGCCTGCAAGGCCCTGCGTGACGAGGGTTACCGCGTGGTGCTGGTCAACAGCAACCCGGCCACGATCATGACCGACCCGGAGATGGCCGACGCCGTCTACATCGAGCCGATCAACTGGCAGACGGTCGAGAAGATCATCGCCAAGGAAAAGCCCGATGCGCTGCTGCCGACCATGGGTGGCCAGACCGCGCTGAACTGCGCGCTGGACCTGGCCGACAACGGCGTGCTGGAGAAGTACAACGTCGAACTGATCGGCGCCAAGCGCGAAGCGATCCGCATGGCCGAAGACCGCGAGCTGTTCCGCGTGGCCATGGGTGAGATCGGCCTGGAGTGCCCGACTGCCGCCGTCGCCCACACCCTGGACGAAGCGCTGGAAATCCAGACCCGCGTCGGCTATCCGACCATCATCCGCCCCAGCTTCACCCTGGGCGGCAGCGGTGGCGGCATTGCCTACAACCGCGAAGAGCTGGTCGAGATCGTCAGCCGCGGCCTGGAACTGTCGCCGACCACCGAAGTGCTGGTGGAAGAGTCGGTGCTGGGCTGGAAGGAATTCGAGATGGAAGTGGTCCGCGATACCGCGGACAACTGCATCATCGTCTGCTCGATCGAAAACCTGGACCCGATGGGCGTGCACACCGGTGACTCGATCACCGTGGCCCCGGCCCAGACCTTGACCGACAAGGAATACCAGCGCCTGCGCGATGCCTCCATCGCCGTGCTGCGCAAGATCGGCGTCGATACCGGTGGCTCGAACGTGCAGTTCGGCATCAACCCGAAGACCGGCCGCGTGGTCGTCATCGAGATGAACCCGCGCGTGTCGCGTTCCTCGGCGCTGGCCTCAAAGGCCACCGGCTTCCCGATCGCCAAGGTCGCCGCCAAGCTGGCCGTGGGTTACACCCTGGACGAACTGAAGAACGAGATTACCGGCGGCCTGACCCCGGCCTCGTTCGAGCCGTCCATCGACTACGTCGTCACCAAGATCCCGCGTTTCGCCTTCGAGAAGTTCCCGGCCGCCGACGCTCGCCTGACCACCCAGATGAAGTCGGTGGGCGAGGTGATGGCGATGGGCCGTACCTTCCAGGAGTCGGTGCAGAAGGCCCTGCGTGGCCTGGAAACCGGCAAGGTCGGCTTCGACCCGACCGGCCTGGACCTGGCCAACGAAGACGACCTGCAGACCCTGCGCCGCGAGTTGAAGGCGCCGGGCCCGGAGCGCCTGTTCTTCGTCGCCGACGCGTTCCGCGCCGGCATGAGCGTGGAAGAAATCTACGCACTGTCGTTCATCGACCACTGGTTCCTGGACCAGATCGAGGAAATCATCGCTGCAGAAGGCGAAGTCGCTGCCGGTGGCATCGACGCGCTGGACGCCGCACGCCTGCGCAAGCTGAAGCGCGCTGGCTTCTCCGATGCGCGCCTGGCGCAGCTGACCGGTACCAATGAAGCCGCAATCCGCGCGCTGCGTCGTGCGCACAAGGTGCGCCCGGTCTACAAGCGCGTGGACTCCTGCGCCGGCGAGTTCTCCACCGGTACTGCCTACCTGTACTCGACCTACGAGGACGAGTGCGAGGCCGCGCCGAGCAACCGCGACAAGATCATGATCCTGGGTGGTGGCCCGAACCGCATCGGCCAGGGCATCGAGTTCGACTACTGCTGCGTGCACGCGGCACTGGCGCTGCGCGAGGATGGCTATGAAACCATCATGGTCAACTGCAACCCGGAAACCGTGTCGACCGACTATGACACCTCCGACCGCCTGTACTTCGAACCGCTGACCCTGGAAGACGTGCTGGAAATCGTCGAACTGGAGCAGCCGAAGGGCGTGATCGTGCAGTACGGCGGCCAGACCCCGCTGAAGCTGGCGCGCGCGCTGGAAGCCAACGGCGTGCCGGTGATCGGCACCAGCCCGGACTCGATCGACCTGGCCGAAGACCGCGAGCGCTTCCAGCAGCTGGTCGACAAGCTGGGCCTGAAGCAGCCGCCGAACCGCATCGCCCGCAACGACCAGGAAGCCCTGCTGCTGGCCCGCGAGATCGGCTACCCGCTGGTGGTCCGCCCGAGCTACGTGCTGGGTGGCCGTGCGATGGAAATCGTCTACGGCGAAGCCGACCTGGCCCGCTACGTGCGCGACGCGGTGAAGGTGTCCAACGATTCGCCGGTGCTGCTGGACCGCTTCCTCGACAACGCCGTGGAGTGCGACGTCGACATCATTGCCGATGCCCAGGGCAACGTCCTGATCGGCGGCGTGATGGAGCACATCGAAGAAGCCGGCGTGCACTCGGGCGATTCCTCGTGCTCGCTGCCGCCGTACTCGCTGTCGGCTGAAACCCAGGCCGAGCTGCGCCGCCAGGTGGTGGAGCTGGCCAAGGCCCTGAACGTGGTCGGCCTGATGAACACCCAGTTCGCGATCCAGACCAGCGACGAGGGTGCCGACACCATCTACCTGCTGGAAGTGAACCCACGCGCCTCGCGCACCGTGCCGTTCGTGTCCAAGGCCACCGGCATGCCGCTGGCCAAGATCGCCGCGCGCTGCATGGCCGGCAAGAGCCTGGCCGAGCAGGGCGCGACCAAGGAAATCGTACCGGACTACTACTCGGTGAAGGAAGCGATCTTCCCGTTCGCCAAGTTCCAGGGCGTCGACCCGATCCTCGGGCCGGAGATGCGCTCCACCGGTGAGGTGATGGGCGTGGGCCGCAGCTTCAACGCCGCCTTCGCGCGTGCGCAGGAAGCCGGTGGCATCAAGGCACCGCCGGTCGGCAAGGCCTTCGTTTCGGTCCGCGATCCGGACAAGAAGCGCGTGCTGCCGGTGGCCAAGGCGCTGCTGGCGCGTGGCTACAGCCTGGTCGCGACCCGTGGCACTGCCGCGTGGCTGCAGCAGCACGGCATGGACTGCGAGATCATCAACAAGGTGGTCGAAGGCCGTCCGCACATCGTCGACTCGATCAAGAACGGCGAGATCGTCTACATCGTCAACACGACCGAAGGTCGTTCGGCGATCAACGACTCGTTCTCGATCCGTCGCGAGGCGCTGCAGCATCGCGTCACCTACTCGACCACCATTGCCGGCGCCAAGGCGCTGGTGGATTCACTGGAATTCCGCGGCACCGGCCCCGTCTGGTCGCTGCAGGAGCTGCACAAGGAGTTGAATGCATGAGAGCCCCCATCACGATGAAGGGCGCGCAGAAGCTGCGCGACGAACTGGATCACCTGAAGTCGGTCAAGCGCCCGAAGGTGATCGCCGCCATCGCCGAAGCGCGTGAGCATGGCGACCTGAAGGAGAACGCCGAGTACCACGCCGCGCGCGAGGAACAGGGCTTCATCGAAGGCCGCATCAAGCAGCTGGAAGGCGAGCTGTCGCACGCCGAGATCATCGACGTGAGCAAGCTCAACGCCGGCTCCAAGGTGGTGTTCGGCGCCAGCGTGACGCTGGCCGACGTGGAAACCGACGAAGAGAAGAAGTACCAGATCGTCGGTGACCTGGAAGCGGACATCAAGCTGGGCCTGATCGCGATTTCCTCGCCGGTGGCGCGCGCGATGATCGGCAAGCTGGAAGGTGATTCGATCGTGATCGACGCCCCGGCTGGCCAACGCGAGTACGAGATCGTCAGCGTCAGCTACGTGGACTGACACGGTGGCAACGGCGACCCTGCTGTTGCCGGCCCGCAGCCGCTTTGCCGCGGCTGCGTTGCCGGACGATGTGGCACGTGCGCTCGGCCGTGCCACGACCGTGCAGGTCGCGCCGGGCGAACGCGCGCAGCTGACGCGCCATTTTGCGGTTGCCGCGCCGCACTGGCCGGTGGCCGCGTTGACCCGCCAGCGCGACGTCGGCGATGCGGCCGGCGCCAGCTGGCTGCGTGCCGATCCGGCCTGCATGGTGCCGGACATGCATGGCGCGCGGATGATGGCCTACGGCGAAACGCTGCGGCCGACGCTGGCCGACAGCCTGGCCCTGCTGCCGGTGCTGCAGCCGTTGTTCGCCGATGCCGGATTCGTGCTCGACGCACCGGACCCGTCGCGCTGGTACCTGCGCCTACCGATCGACCTGGCCCTGCCGGACTTCGACAGTCCGGACGAGGTGCTGGGCGATGACCTGTTCTCGCATCTGCCGGAGGGCGAGGGCGGCCGTCGCTGGCGGGCGCTGATGACCGAGGCGCAGGTGCTGCTGCACAACCATTCCTGGAACCAGCAGCGCGCCGCGCAGGGGCAACAGCCGATCAATTCGCTGTGGTTCTGGGGCGGTGGCGTGATGCCGGTGTCGGTCAGCACGCCGCACGCACAGGTGCGCAGCCGCGATGCCCTGCTGCAGGGCCTGGCCCTGGCGGCTGGCGTAGCCGTCGATGGCGAGCAGGCGGTGGATGCACTGGTTGACCTGCGCCAGCTGCGTTCCCTGCAGCAGCTCGGCAACGATGCGATCCGTCCGCTGCTGGCCGCGCTGAAGCGCGGCGAGCTGCAGCGGCTGGTGCTGGATTTCGAGGACGGCCTGCAGTTCCAGCTGGATCGCGGACAGCGCTGGCAGTTCTGGAAGAAGCCGCGCCAGCTTCACGACTGATCGGGGCTCGGCCGAGCGGGGTCGGATCCGTTTTCCATCGGAAACGGCGCTGACCCCCAGGGTTTGCCGGGGTTGCCGGCCAGCGGGCGGCACTATCGCAGGTAGCGGCGCCTCAACGGACCTCGCTGACCACCGTCGGCAGCGTCCAGTGCCCACCCGCAACGCCCCGGCACTGCCCGGTGGTGAACTCGCTGCTCTTCACGAATCGCGCGCCATCCCAAGCCCAGTCGTGGCCGGAGAAGCAGTCACCGACGCCGCGCCCACGGAAGCGACCGCTCAACGTAGCGTCGTCGCGATCGAAGTCTTCTGCATCGGACGTGACGAAGCGTGCTTCGTACGGCGGCTTGTCCTGCACTACCCAGTAGCCGCTGCTGAAGTTGTAGGCACCCACGAAGCAGCTGGTGCTTGCCAGCAGATGTTGGGCGTCCAGTCGCTGGATCTCGATCTCATCCGTCCCGCCCTCGCTCAGGCGGCCGCACTCATCCGGTTTGGGCAGGCTGGCGATCAGTGCCTTGCGCAGGCCCGGTGCTTTCGCCAGTGCCGCGTCCGAGGCGCGCGGTGCCACCAGCGTGCCGCGCACGATCACTGGCACCGGCAACGCCGCAGGCACGCCTGCTTCGGGCTTGTCGCCACGCCGCACCAGCGCACCGGGGGTGCCCAGCCGGCCCTGTGCCTCGTCCATCTTCAGCAGTACGGCCGCTGCACCGCGGTCGGAGATCGGCCAGGCCTTGCCCTTGCCGTCGATGATCTCGATGCGTGCCTGGCGCGGCAGTGCGGCGACCAGTGCATCGGTCTGTGCCTGCTGCAACAACACTTTGTCCCCGTCGCCGGTGTCGCGCACCGGGCCCAGGTCCTTGCCGTTCAGGCGCAGGCGCAGCGCCCCGGTCGGCGTCGCGCTTTCGCCATCCTCGCCATTGCGCAGCCGCGCGAGCACCTTCGTACCCGGGCCGCCGGCGCGCTCAAGCATCAGGCTGAGCAGGTTGCCGCGTTCTTCCGGACTGTAGCCGGCGGCGCGGCAGGTGCGGGTGTTGTCACAGGCCAGCGACCAGTCGTTGTGTTCGAATTCGACCCCGGGCCTGGGCTCAGGCGTCGCGGAGTGGGCGGCCGGGGCCACGGTGAGTGCCATCAGCGCGGTCAGCAGGGTGCGGGTCATGGATGGAAGTCCGTTCCAGGGCAGGCAAGCATGGAAGATGCGGTCGTGAAATCCAAATGCTGCTGGCCGAAGAGCCAAGGTGCCTCGTCAGCAGCGGTAGCCGACCGGGAGAGTGGTGCACGTTATGATGTGCAGGTCTTTCGTAACCGGCGATGCCGATGTCCCTTGCCGCCGATGCTGTGCAGCCCGCCTCTGATACGCCGATGATCCGCCGCCGCGATGCGGTCGTACCCGGCAGTTGGCCGGAGGGCACGCTGCCGCTGCTGGCGCGTCTCTATGCCAGCCGGGGTGCGGGCACACCGGAGTTGGCGCAGCCGAAGCTGGGCAATCTGCACGCGCCTGAGCTGCTGACCGGCATCGATGATGCGGTGGGTCTGCTGATCGAGGCCATCGCCAACGACAAGCGCATCCTGGTGGTCGGCGATTTCGATTGCGATGGCGCCACCGCCTGTGCGGTCGGCGTGCGCGGTCTGCGCATGCTCGGTGCGCAACACGTCTTCCACGCGGTGCCGAACCGCATGGTGCATGGCTATGGCCTGTCACCGTCGCTGGTGGAAGAGTTGGCCGCGCTGCAGCCGGACCTGCTGGTCACGGTCGATCACGGCATCGCCTGCCATGCGGGCGTGACCGCGGCCAAGGCACGCGGCTGGCAGGTGCTGGTCACCGACCATCACCTTCCCGGGCCGCAGCTGCCGCCGGCCGATGTCATCGTCGATCCGAATCTGGACGGTGATGCGTTCCCGAGCAAATCGCTGGCAGGCGTCGGCGTGATCTTCTACGTGCTGATGGCGCTGCGCCGGCACATGCGCGAGGCAGGTGTCTTTGCGGATGGCAAGGGCCCGGACCTGACCACGCTGCTGGACCTGGTGGCGGTCGGGACCGTTGCCGACCTGGTGGCGCTGGATCCGAACAACCGGGCACTGGTCAGCGCGGGCCTGCGCCGTCTGCGCGCAGGGCAGGGCTGTGTGGGCCTGCGTGCACTGATCGAAGCCAGTGGCCGGGATGCCGCGCGACTGACCGCCACCGACATCGGCTTCGCACTCGGCCCGCGCCTGAACGCCGCGGGCCGGCTGGAAGACATGGCGCTGGGCATCGCGCTGCTGCTGACCGAAGACCCGCGCCAGGCGCGCGAGATCGCGCAGACGCTGGAGCAGATCAATGCGGAACGGCGCGCCGTGCAGCAGTCGATGACCGATGACGCCGAGCAGGCGTTGACCCGGGTGGTGCTGGACATGGCCGGTCAGCGACCGGTGGCGGCCTGCCTGTTCGATGCTGACTGGCATCCGGGTGTGGTCGGCCTGGTCGCATCGAAGATGAAGGATCGCCTGCATCGCCCGGTGATCGCCTTCGCCCCGGCCGAACCCGGCGCCGAGATCCTGCGAGGCTCGGCGCGCTCCATTCCCGGCCTGCACATCCGTGACGCCCTGGCGCTGGTCGATGCGCGCCATCCGGGCCTGATCGAACGCTTCGGTGGCCACGCCATGGCGGCCGGCCTCAGCCTGCGGCGTGACCACGTCGATGACTTCAAGGCCGCCTTCGTCGCGGTGGTGCTGGAAATGCTCGATCCGGCGGCACTGCAGCAGCAGGTGCTCAGTGACGGCGAGCTGGCCGCGGACGAGCTGGACCATCGCCACGCCGACGCGTTGCGCTTGGCCGGACCTTGGGGCCAGGGCTTCCCCGAACCGTTGTTCGACGGCTACTTCGAAGTGGCCAACTGGCGCGTGCTGAAGGAGCGCCACCTCAAGCTGGAGCTGCGCCTGCCGGGCGTACCCGGCACCATCAACGCCATCCATTTCGGCGGCTGGCACGGCAACGCGCCATCACGTCACGTCCACCTGGCCTACCGGCTGGCCTGCGACGACTATCGCGGCGGCAGCGCCATCCAGCTGATCGTGGAGCACTGCCTGCCCGCATAGAAAAAGGGGACGGAGGGGATTAAGCCGCTTTTGCCTTGTATGCCAATTGCGACTTAATCCCCTCCGTCCCCTTTTTGGGGGGGGGCGCCAACCCCATTACGGTTGCTGGTGCGTTCAAAGGTCCACGATCCCACTGGAGCCCGGTCATGGTCTTCGCCCGTTGCTGCACTGTGTTGTTGTTGGCCCTTGCGGCCTGGCCCGCTGGCGCACAGTCGCCGACGATCTCCCGGCCGCAGTCCGCCACGCCGCTGCTGATCGCGCCGGCGGCTGAGCAGCCGGTTCAATTACGACAAGCCCGCATCGAAGGCGAAGTGCAGGCCGGCATCGCCCAGACCCGGATCACGCTGGAATTCCACAACCCCAACCGGCGGGTACTGGAGGGCGAGCTGCAGTTCCCGCTGGCCGATGGCCAGCAGATCAGCGGCTTCGCGCTGGATATCAACGGCGAGATGCGTGACGCGGTGCCGGTGCCCAAGGACCGCGGCCGCCAGGTGTTCGAGGAGATCGCCCGTCGTGGCGTCGACCCGGGGCTGCTGGAACAGACCGCCGGCAACCAGTTCCGGCTGCGCATCTATCCGCTGCCGGCCGGCGGCAGCCGGCGCGTGCAGCTGGTGATCCGCGAGTCGTTGGCCTTCGCCGGCCAAGGCTGGCAGTGGACGCTGCCGCTGCAGTTTGCCGCCGGTGCAGCCTCGGTTGAGCTGAAACTGCAGGCCCCCGTCACGGCCACCGCGGGTACGGCGCCATTCCGCATCAGCGCGGGCCAGCTGCAATGGCAGGGCAGGGGTGCGCAGCTGCCGCAACAGCTGCAGTGGCAGCTGCCGGCAGCCCGCCAGGCACAGGTGCAGGTGGCGCCCTGGCAGGACGGCCATTACCTGCTGGCGCAGCTGCCGGTGGCGGCCAGCAGCACACCGCGCACGTTGCCCAGTGAGATCGGGTTGCTGTGGGACGGCTCCGGCTCGGCGGGGCAGCGTGACCGCACGCGCGAGTTCGCCCTGCTGGATCGCTACTTCGCCGCGATGGGTGACGGCACCGTGGCGTTGACCGTGCTGCGCGATCGCGCCGAACAGGTGAGTCGATTCCGTATCCGCGCCGGCAACTGGAATGAACTGCGCGCAGCCCTGCAGGCCGTGCGCCCGGACGGTGCCAGCGCGCTGGCCCAGTGGCAGCCGCAGCCGAGTGTGAAGGAATACCTGCTGGTCAGTGATGGCCTGCTGACCTATGGGCCGGAGCAATTGCCGACGCTGGCACCGGATCAGCGCCTGTTCGCGATCAGCAGCGCCGGTGCCCGCACCGATGCCGTGCGACTGCGCGGCTGGAGCGAATCCCATGGCGGTCGCTTCGTCGCGCTGGGCAAGGATGTCGATGCGGCGGCGCACGCGTTGCTGGCATCGCCGCTGGATGTGCAGGTCGATGCGGGACGCGGCGTGCAGGATGTAGTGATCGATCGGCGCAGTGAAGCTGACGGCTGGCTGTGGCTGCACGCACGACTTGCAGCCGACGGTGTGCCGATGCGGGTGCGCGTTGGCGACGGTGAGTGGGAAGCGCTGTCAGCGACGCAGAAGAGCAAGGACGGTGAACTGCTGGCCGGTTTGTGGGCGCAGGCGCGCCTGCAGCAACTGGCCGTCGACCGCCGCGGCAACCGCGAGGCCATGCAGCGCCTGTCGCAGCAGTTTGGCCTGGTCGGGCCGGACACCTCGTTGATCGTGCTGGAGACGCTGGAGGACTACCTGCGTTATGCCATCCGTCCGTCCGGCAAGCTGCGCGCGGACTACGACGCGCGGTTCGCACGGCAGGTGACAGACCGCGCCGCTGCTGATCGCCAGCGCCTGGATGAGCTGGCGGCACGCTGGAAGGAGCGGCAGCAGTGGTGGAACCGCAGTTGGCCGAAGGGAGCGCCGCCGCAGGTGAAGGGTGGGGCACTGGAAGTGGCCTCCGCGGACTACGCGATGGAATCGGCGCCGGTGGCGACGCTCGCCGCGCCGCCCCCCGCGGCACCGCCCGTCCCGGCACCGATGGCCGCCGCCGCCGAGCAGCGCATGGAAGCCAGCAGCGCGCGTGCACGTCGCTCGGCGCCTGCATCGAACAAGGCCCTGGATTCAATCACGGTCACGGGTGGCCGTGTCGCTGCGCCCGCTGCCGCCAACGAGGGCGAGCTCGGCATCCAGCTGGCGGCCTGGCAGCCAGACTCGGCCATCGCCCGGCGCCTGCGCCAGGGCCCGCCGTCGCAACTGTATGACCGCTACCTGGCCGAGCGCGATGCCCACGCCGACAGCAGCGCCTTCTTCCTTGATGTGGCCGACCTGCTGCTGGCGCAGGGTCGGCGCGACCTGGCGCTGCGTGTGTTGTCGAACCTGGCCGAGATGGACCTGGACAACCGCCACCTGCTGCGCGTGCTCGGCTATCGGCTGATGCAGGCCGATGCCCCCGCGCTGGCGGTGCCGGTGTTCGAGCAGGTGCTGGCGATGGGCCAGGAAGAACCGCAGAGCTTCCGCGACCTCGGCCTGGCACTGGCGGCGGCCGGCAAGCCGCAGCAGGCGCTGGCGCCGCTGTACCAGGTGGTGGTGCGGCCGTGGGACAGCCGCTTCGATGGCATCGCCCTGATCGCCTTGGATGAACTGACCAATCTGGTGGCCCGCAGCACGCCCCGGCTGGATACCACCAGCATCGACCCGCGCCTGCTGCAGGCGATGCCGCTGGACCTGCGGGTGGTGCTGTCGTGGGATGCCGACAACAGCGACATGGACCTGTGGGTGACCGATCCGAACGGCGAGCGCGCCTACTACGGCAACCGCCTGACCTACCAGGGCGGGCAGATGTCGCAGGACTTCACCGGCGGCTATGGTCCCGAGCAGTTCTCGCTACGCAATGCCAAGCCGGGCAAGTACAAGGTGGAGGCGAACTACTTCGGCAGCCGCCAGCAGCTGGTGACCGGGGCGACGACGCTGATGCTGCGCCTGACCACCCACTGGGGCACGTCGAAGCAGAAGGACCAGATGGTCACGATGCGGTTGAAGGACCGCGCCGAAACCGTGCTGGTGGGCGAGTTCGAGGTTAAATAGTCAACTGCCCCAAGTGGCCGTCCGAGGGTGGACCAAGGAAGACCCTCGTCGACGCCGCTCTGGGGCAAGGAGGCCCTGTGTGGGGTCGGCTGCAGCCTGGCCGGCTCCCCGCGCCAAGGCGGGTACCGCCTGCCTGAATGCAGCGCCGACACATCACGCTCGAGCCTCCCCGGCGCAGGCCCAGGCCCTCATTCCGGGCGCCCACGGCCTGCGGTATCATTACCAGTCATCTTTTGAATGCATAACCGCCGACATGATCGAACTGAATCCTGTCCGCCAGCGCATCACCGATCTGACCGATCGCGTGCTGTCGCTTCGGGGGTATCTTTGACTACGACGCCAAGAAAGAGCGTCTTGAAGAAGTAACGCGGGAGCTGGAAAGCCCCGACGTCTGGAACAACGCCGAGTACGCCCAGAACCTGGGCCGCGAGCGTTCCAGCCTGGAAAAGACCGTGGGCGGGATCGCCTCGGTGCTCGATGGCCTGAACGACGCCACTGAACTGCTGGAGCTGGCCGAGTCCGAGCAGGACGAGGACACCGCACTGGCCGTGGTCGCCGACTTGGACAAGCACCAGGCGCACGTCGAGAAGCTGGAATTCCAGCGCATGTTCTCCGGCGAGATGGACAATGCGGCGGCGTTCGTCGACATCCAGGCCGGTGCCGGTGGTACCGAAGCCCAGGACTGGGCCGAGATCCTGCTGCGCATGTACCTGCGCTGGTGTGAATCGCGCGGCTGGAAGACCGAGCTGATGGAAGTTTCCGGTGGTGACGTCGCTGGCATCAAGTCGGCCACGCTGCGCGTGGAAGGCGACTATGCCTATGGCTGGCTGAAGACCGAGACCGGCGTGCACCGCCTGGTGCGCAAGTCGCCGTTCGACTCGGACAACCGCCGCCACACCAGCTTCACCTCGGTGTTCGTGTCGCCGGAAATCGATGACAACATCGACATCACCATCAACCCGGCCGACCTGCGTACCGACGTGTACCGTTCGTCCGGTGCCGGTGGCCAGCACGTCAACAAGACCGAGTCGGCGGTGCGCATCACCCACATCCCGACCAACATCGTCGTGGCCTGCCAGACCGGCCGCAGCCAGCACCAGAACCGCGACAACGCGATGAAGATGCTGGCCGCTAAGCTGTACGAGCTGGAGATCCAGAAGCGCAACGCCGAGAAGGACGCGGTGGAAGCCACCAAGTCCGACATCGGCTGGGGCAGCCAGATCCGCAACTACGTGCTCGACCAGAGCCGTATCAAGGATCTGCGTACCGGCATCGAGCGCTCGGATACGCAGAAGGTGCTCGACGGCGACCTGGACGAGTTCGTCGAGGCCAGCCTGAAGGCCGGCCTGGCCGTGGGCTCCAAGCGCGTCGATGCCTGATCGACGCGCCTGCCCGGATAGCATCGCCTTCCGCAACGGAGGGCGATGATGCGCAGCGAAAGTGAACGCAAGGAACTGGGCGGCTTCCTTAAGGCCTGCCGCGCCCGTGTCGACCCCGCCACCCTCGGCCTGCCGGCCGGGCGCCGGCGTACCCCGGGCCTGAAACGCGAGGAAGTCGCGCTGGCGATCGGGGTCAGTGTCAGCTGGTACACCTGGATCGAGCAGGGCCGTGAAGTGCGCGCCTCGCCCGAGGTGCTGGAGCGGCTGGCGCAGGTGCTGCGCATGAGCGACGACGAGCGCGCCTACGCGTTCGCGCTGTCCGGCTACGGCGTGCCGCTGGAGTCGCCGGACGAGAGCGTGACCGATGGCCTGCGCCAGTTGGTGGAGGCGATGCAGCCGATCCCGGCCTACGTGCGCAACACCCGTTTCGACATCCTGGCCTGGAACCCGGCCATCGCCGATCTGTTCGTGGACTACAGCCAGTTGGCGCCGCACGAGCGCAATACGCTGCGGCTGATGTTTCTGTACCCGCCGTACCGCACGCTGATCCTCAACTGGGAAGAAATGACCCGCGGCCTGCTGGCAGGTTTCCGTGCGGCGATGGCGCAGGCGCCGGACAAGGCGCCGTTCCTGGCGCTGGTGGAGGACATTGCCGCGCACAGCGAGGAATTCCGTCAGTGGTGGCCGGAGCACGACGTGCGGCGGTTCGATGAAGGTGCGAAGAAGTTGAACCATCCCACGCGCGGGTTGCTGGACCTACAGTACGTGGCGCTGGTGCCGGAGAGCCGGCACGATCTTTCCCTGGTGACTTACCTGCCGCGGAAGTAGGGGGTGTTCGGCAGGGCTTGCAGCCCTGCCAATCTCCATTCAGACAGGTAAGTGCAGGTCACAGGATAAGCAGACGCCTTGTTGCCTCCGCCAATCGGGTCCACATTCCTGCGCAGGAGACGGGCCACCGCCCGTTGTCGAGACACCAGGAGCCCTGCATGTCCGCTGCCCCCACCACCGCCATTTCCCGCGATCCGGCCACCGGCCGGCAGATCGCCAGCCATCCCTTTGCCACCGATGCCGAGCTGGAAACAATCCTCGATCGCGGCCAGGTTGGCTTCGCCGCCTGGAGCACGAGGAGCCTCGAACAGCGTGCAGACGTATTGCGTGCGATGGCCGCGGTACTGCGCCGCGACCGTGAAAAGCTGGCTGCGCTGGCTACCGCCGAAATGGGCAAGGTCCAGGCCGAATCCCTGGCCGAAATCGAGAAGTGCGCCGTGCTGTGCGACTGGTATGCCGACCACGGTGCGCAGTTCCTGCGCGACGAGCCGACCCAGGTGCCCGACGACAAGGCCTACGTGTCCTACCTGCCGCTGGGCGTGGTGCTGGGCATCATGCCGTGGAACTTCCCGTACTGGCAGGTGATGCGCGCGGCGGTACCGATCCTGATGGGCGGTAACGGCTTCCTGCTGAAGCCGGCCGAGAACATCGTCGGCACCGCGCAACTGCTCGATGCCGCCTGGCGTGATGCCGGGCTGCCGGAAGGCACCTTCATCGCCGCCAACATCAGCCGCGAGGGTACCAGCCGTGCGATCGCCGATGACCGCATCGCCGCCGTCACCCTGACCGGCAGCGTGGCCGCCGGCCGCAGCATCGCCGCCCAGGCCGGGCAGGCACTGAAGAAGGTAGTGCTGGAGCTGGGTGGCTCGGATCCGTTCATCGTGCTGGCCGACGCCGATCTGGACGCCGCCGTAGATGCCGCGGTCACCTCGCGCTTCCAGAACACCGGGCAGGTCTGCATCGCCGGAAAGCGCATCATCGTCGAAGACGCGGTCTACGACCGTTTCGTGGCGCAGTTCTGCCAGAAGGTGCAGGCACTGAGCATCGGCGATGGCCGCGACCCGGCCAACCGCATCGGCCCGATGGCCCGCCAGGACTTGCTGGAACAGCTGGATGCGCAGGTACGCGCCTCGGTGGAGGCCGGCGCGAAGCTGCTGGTCGGCGGCCATCAGCTGGATCGCCCGGGCGCGTTCTACGCCCCCACCGTACTGGCCGACGTGGAGCCGGGCATGCAGGCCTTCGATACCGAGACCTTCGGGCCGGTGGCCTCGATCAGCCGCGCCCGTGATGCCGACCACGCGGTGGAACTGGCCAACCAGAGCGAGTTCGGCCTCAGCGGCAACCTGTGGACCGGCGACCGCGCCCGAGCCATGCAGCTGGCCCGCCGGCTGCAGACCGGCGGTGTGTTCGTCAACGGCTTCTCCGCTTCGGACCCCCGCGTGCCGATCGGCGGCGTGAAGAAGAGCGGCTTCGGCCGCGAGCTCTCGCACTTCGGCATCCGAGAATTCGTCAACGCGCAGACAGTGTGGTTCGACAAGCATTGACACGCGGCTCTCATCCTTCCTGCAACGATCCACCATCAGTCCAGCACAAAGGACGGCATCCGATGTCCAAGGGTTCAGATCTGCTCGTCGCCGCACTTGAGAACGAAGGCGTCGAGCGCATTTTCGGTATTCCCGGCGAAGAAAACCTCGACGTGGTCGAGTCGCTCCGCCATTCCAGCATCGAACTGGTCATCACCCGCCACGAACAGGCGGCGGTGTTCATGGCGGCCACGTATGGCCGCCTGACCGGCAAGCCGGGCGTATGCCTGGCAACGCTCGGTCCGGGCGCGCTCAACTTCACCACCGGCGCCGCCTACGCGCTGCTCGGTGCGTGGCCGGTCATCATGATCACAGGCCAGAAGGGCATCGTGGCCAGCAAGCAGGCACGCTTCCAGATCGTCGACATCGTCAGCACGATGAAGCCGCTGACCAAGCAGGCGCGGCAGATCGTCTCGGCGCGCACCATCCCGACCATCGTCCGCGAAGCGTTCCGTGTGGCCCAGGAGGAGCGCCCGGGCCCGGTGTTGCTGGAGCTGCCCGAGGATATCGCCGCCGATGAAGTAGAAGGGGTGTCGCTGATTCCGCCGCATGCGGTGGAGCGGCCGATTGCCAGCCCCGAGGCGCTGGACCGCGCCGCGGAGATCATCCGCAATGCCAAGCGGCCGTTGCTGATGATCGCTTCGGCGGCGTCGCGGCCGCAGTCCAGCGAGGCGCTGTCGGCGTTCGTACTACGCGCCGGCATTCCGTTCTTCACCACGCAGATGGGCAAAGGTGCGGTGGCCGGCGGCTCGGGCCTGTACATGGGTACCGCGGCGCTGACCGAACGCGACTACGTGCACATGGCCATCGACCAGGCCGACGTGATCGTGACCATCGGCCATGAGGTCACCGAAAAGCCGCCATTCGTGATGCGTCCAGGCGGGCCGACCGTGATCCATATCGGCTACTCGCAGGCGGCGGTGGAGCAGGTGTACTTCCCGCAGGTGGAAGTGATCGGTGACATCGGCCGTTCGCTGACCCAACTGGCCGACCGCATCGAAGGCGCGGTGCCCCATGCCGATGCGCTGCTGCCGCTGCGCGCGACCATCCTCGAGCACCTTGCCGATCGCGCCGAGGACGCTGGTTTCACCCCGCAACGACTGGTGCACGACGTGCGCCAGGTGATGCCGCCGGACGGCATCGTGGCGCTGGACAACGGCATGTACAAGATCTGGTTTGCGCGCAACTACCGCACCCAGGTGGCCAACACATTGCTGCTGGACAACGCGCTGGCGACCATGGGCGCGGGCCTGCCGTCGGCGATCATGGCCTCGATCCTGTACCCGCAACGGCGGGTGCTGGCGGTGTGTGGCGACGGCGGCTTCATGATGAACAGCCAGGAGCTGGAGACGGCGCGCCGGCTGGGCCTGAACCTGGTGGTGCTGATCCTCAACGACGGTGCCTACGGCATGATCCGCTGGAAGCAGGCGGTGGATGGTTTCACCGACTACGGCATGACCTTCAGCAATCCCGATTTTGTGAAGTATGCCGAGGCCTATGGCTGCAAGGGGCATGAGGTGACGGCCATCGAGCAGTTCGTCCCGACCCTGGAGGCGGCCTTCAACGAGGGCGGGGTGCACCTGGTGTCGGTGCCGGTGGACTATTCGGAGAACCAGCGGGTGCTGGTGGATGAGTTGCGGCAGGCCTTCCCCGGCAACAGGTAGACATCCAGGGCCAGGCAGGGTCCCGGAGGCGGTCAGATTCCTTTGCGCAGCAGGGGGATCTGACCCCTCTCCCGGCTGGGGCTGGACGGTTTTGGTATGCTGGGCAACCGGCTGTGCCGGGCGCAAGATCCCCCTCACTACACGATTCCCGCAGATCCATGAGCGAAGCTACCGATACCCCCCCCGTCGACGAAAACAAGTTGATCGCCGAGCGCCGTGAGAAACTCAAAGCGCTGCGTGGGCAGGGCATCGCGTATCCGAACGATTTCCGTCGCGAGGACTTCGCCGGCCGCCTGCAGGAAGAGTTCGCCGATGTCGAACAGTGGACCGCCGAGGCGCTGGAAGGCAATGGCCGCCAGGTGAAGATGGCCGGCCGCCTGATGGCCAAGCGCATCATGGGCAAGGCCAGTTTCGCGCAGATCCAGGACGAGTCCGGCCGCATCCAGTTGTTCCTGCAGGGCACGGTGCTGGGCGATGCCTATACCGCCTTCAAGGGCTGGGACGTGGGCGACATCATCGCCGTCGAAGGCGGCCTGACCCGCACCAGGACCGGCGAGCTGTCGGTCAAGGCCGAATCGATCCGCCTGCTGACCAAGTCGCTGCGCCCGCTGCCGGACAAGTGGCATGGCCTGGCCGACGTCGAGCAGCGCTATCGTCAGCGCTACGTCGACCTGATCGTGACCCCGGAATCGCGCGCGGTGTTCATCAAGCGCTCGAAGATCATCCGCGCCATGCGCGCCTGGCTGGACAGCCGCGACTTCCTGGAAGTCGAGACGCCGATGATGCATTACATCCCCGGCGGCGCGGCGGCCAAGCCGTTCACCACCCACCACAATGCGCTGGACCTGGACCTGTACCTGCGTGTGGCGCCGGAGCTGTACCTCAAGCGCCTGACCGTGGGTGGCCTGGAGCGCGTTTACGAGATCAACCGCAACTTCCGCAACGAAGGCGTCAGCACCCGCCACAACCCGGAATTCACCATGATGGAGCTGTACGAGGCCTACGCCACGTACAACGAGATCATGGACCTGACCGAAGGCGTGATCCGTGACGTGGCCAAGGCCGTCAACGGCAGCACCGAGGTCGAGTGGGACGGGGCGAAGATCGACCTGGGCCCGGCGTTCCGCCGTTGGCGCATGGACGAAGCGGTGCGCCACCACAACCCCGAGATTTCCGTCGCCGACTGCACCGACCGCGACGCGCTGCTGCGCCATTGCGAGCGCCTGAAGATCCGCGTCAAGCCGTCCTACGGCTGGGGCAAGCTGCTGCTGGAGATCTTCGAGGCCACCGTCGAGCACACCCTGATCCAGCCGACCTTCATCACCGACCACCCGGTGGAGGTCTCGCCGCTGGCTCGTGCCAACGACAACGACCCGGGTTACACGGATCGCTTCGAGCTGTTCGTCAACGGCAAGGAGCTGGCCAACGGCTTCTCCGAACTGAACGACCCGGAAGACCAGGCGCAGCGTTTCCAGGCCCAGGTGGCCGCGAAGGAAGGCGGCGACGACGAGGCGATGCACTACGACGCCGACTACATCCGTGCGCTGGAGTACGGCATGGCCCCGACCGGTGGCCTCGGCATCGGCGTGGATCGCCTGGTGATGCTGCTGACCGGCAGCAGCTCGATCCGTGACGTGCTGCTGTTCCCGTACATGCGTCCGGAGCAGTAAGTCGTCTTTTTGACCCCTGTTTGTGCGCGCCGTCGCGAAATGAGACGGCGCGATTGACGCCTCCCGCACTCGGCGTATCGTTAATGCACTACCTTGACGTCTGTTATGGCTTGATCGGCGCCAGGGGGAGTGCGCATTGTGGAGAGTCCGCTTCACAATGTGATGACGATCATGAACCGGGACGCATGACACGGGAGTCTGGCCGATGCAGGGTGCGAGCGTTCGCAGCGGCAGGGTATCCTCGCCTGCTGATGATCCAGCATGGTCGAGAAACCAGGCGGAGTACGCGTTGAACATCGTCATTGTTGACGACCAGACGTCCGCGCGGACGATGCTGCGTCATGTCATCGAAGACATCGCGCCGGAACTGAGCGTGCATGACTTCGGGGATCCGCTGACCGCATTGGCCTGGTGCGAGGCGCACCCGGTCGACCTGCTGCTGCTCGATTACCGCATGCCGGAGATGGACGGGCTGGAGTTCGCCCGCCGTTTCCGTCGCCTGCCCAAGCACCGCGATATCCCGGTGATCCTGATCACCGTGGTCGGCGACGAGCCGATTCGTCAGGCGGCGCTGGAAGCGGGGGTCATCGACTTCCTGGTCAAGCCGATCCGCCCGCGCGAACTGCGCGCGCGCTGCTACAACCTGCTGCAGCTGCGCCAGCAGACCGAGAACGTGAAGCAGCGCGCGTTGTCGCTGGAGCAGCGCCTGCTGGCCAGCATGCACGAGGTCGAGGAACGCGAACGCGAGACCCTGTCGCGATTGGCACGGGCGATCGAGTTCCGAGATGCCGGCACCAGTGCCTACCTCGAACGCATGGCGCGCGTGGCGGGGCTGATTGCCGAGCAGCTGGGCCTGCCCGAAGACGACGTGCGCCTGATCGAGATGGCCGCACCGCTGCATGACATGGGCAAGATCGCCATTCCCGACGCGGTGCTGCTCAAGCAGGGCAAGCTCAATGACGAGGAGCTGGCGATCATGCGCCGGCATCCACGCATCGGCCACGAGCTGCTTAGTGGCAGCCAGAACCGTTTCATCCAGGTGGGCGCGCTCATCGCGCTGCGCCATCACGAGCGCTATGACGGCAGCGGCTATCCCGACGGCCTGGTCGGCGAAGCGATCCCGCTGGAAGCGCGGATCGTTGCTGTCGCCGATGTCTTCGACGCACTCATCTCACCCCGTCCGTACAAGGAAGCATGGACCATGGAAGCCACACTGGCCTATCTGTACGCACAGCGTGGCCGCCTGTTCGATCCACGCTGCGTGGATGCGCTGATGCGCGGCCGCCAGCAGTTGATGGACATCTGCGCCCAGCACTCGACGGCATCGACGCGACCGGGTGGGTGACATGCAGGACCTGTTCGCACGCGTGAAGCGTCGGCTGGCGCAGCGTCCGGATTCGGAACATGGCCAGGCGATCGTGCGGGTGGTGCTGATCTCGCTGATCCTGATCTATGTTCTGCTGTCCGGTGCCCGCCTGCACCGGTTGGATCAGTACCAGGGCGTGCTGGCAACGGTAGTGACCGGCCTGGGCCTGTCGCTGCTGCTGTTCGGCTGGCTGCTGTGGAGGCCGCAGCGCTCGGACCCGCGACGGGTGGCCGGGATGCTGGCCGATTACGGACTGATCGCGATCGGCATGATCCAGATGGGTGAGCCGCTGGCGTGGGTGTATGCGGTGGTGATGTGGGTGACAGTGGGCAACGGCCTGCGCTTCGGGCCGCGGTACCTGGCCGCTGCCGTCGTGCTGGCCATGGCCAGTTTCGGCACTACGGTGCTGTTGACCCCTTACTGGCAGGCCAACCTGGGCCTGGCGGTTTCACTGTGGCTGGGGCTGTTGGCGGTACCGTTGTGCTGCTCCTCCCTGCTGCGCCGAAGGATGCGACATCCGACCATGGATACGACGCCCGCCACTGGCTCCGACAAGCGCTCGCTGCTGGCCCGCTTCAAGCAGCGCCTGTCCGGGCGCGAGGACAGCGAGCACGCGCAGAACCTGATCCGCATCATCATCACGGCGCTGTTCATCAGCTATCTCGGCTGGCGCTCGCTGAGCGGTGGCGGTGAGGCGCTGACTGCGACGTGGCTGATCCTCGCCTTCGAGCTGACCATTTCCGCAGGCCTGCTGGCCGCGATCCTGGTCAATCCGGGCGTGTCGCATGTGCGCCGGGTGATCGGCATGCTGACCGACTACACCTGCATGGCCTGGATCATGACGATCCAGGGCGAGCCGGCCGCACCGCTGTATGCGGTGATGCTGTGGGTCACGATCGGCAACGGCATGCGCTACGGCAGCACCTACCTGCGCGTGGCCACGGCCATGGGCTGCCTGGCGTTCCTGTGCACGGTGATGCTGTCGCCCTACTGGCGCAGCCACGACTATCTGGGCTGGGGCCTGCTGCTGGGCCTGGGCGCGATTCCGCTGTACTTCGATTCGCTGTTGCATGCCTTGACCCGGGCGGTGGCCGAGGCGCGCCAGGCCAACGAAGCCAAGAGCCGCTTCCTGGCCAACATGAGCCATGAGTTCCGCACGCCGCTGAACGGGCTGGCGGGCATGACCGAAGTACTGGCCACCACCCGCCTGGACGACGAACAGCGCGAGTGCCTGAACACCATCCAGGCCTCGACCCGCAGCCTGCTGGCGCTGGTGGAAGAGGTGCTGGACATCTCCGCGATCGAAGCCGGCAAGGTGCGCGTGGAGTCGCACGAGTTCGCACTGGCCGACGTGCTGCAGGCGATCAACCTGATCCTGACCCCGCAGACCCGCTCCAAGTCGCTGGACTATCGCGTGCAGGTGGACGACAACGTGCCGCCGCGCCTGCTGGGTGATGCCGGGCATCTGCAGCAGATCCTGCTGAACCTGATGGGCAACGCGGTCAAGTTCACCGACAGCGGCTACGTGCATCTGCGCGTGTCGAGCCCGGACGCGCCGGGCAGCCAACGGATGCGCCTGCGATTCGAGATCGTCGATACCGGCATCGGCGTGCCGGTGGCGCTGCGTGGGCGCCTGTTCAATGCCTTCGAGCAGGGTGATGTCGGCCTGGCCCGTCGCCATGAGGGCACCGGCCTGGGCACGGCCATTGCCAAGGGCCTGGTCGAGTCGATGGGCGGGCAGGTCGGCTATGTACCGAACAGCCCGCGCGGCAGCGTGTTCTGGGTCGAGATCACGCTGGACGTCGCAGAGACCGCATCAGCCCCGGCGGTTCCGTCCGAGGTGGCTGAAGCCGGCAATGTCATCGCGTTTTCCAACCCCTTCCTGCGCCATCGTGCACGGGTGCGCAGCCTGCGGGTCCTGGTGGCCGACGATCACGAGGCCAACCGCATGGTGCTGCAGCGGCTGCTGGAGAAGGCCGGCCACAAGGTCACCTGCGTCAACGGCGGCGCCGAAGTGCTCGATGCGTTGGAGCAGGCCAGTTACGACGCAGCGATCGTCGACCTGCACATGCCCGGCATGAGCGGACTGGATCTGCTCAAGCAGTTGCGGGTGATGCAGGCCAGCGGCATGCCTTACGTTCCGGTCATGGTGCTGAGCGCAGACGTCACCCCCGAGTCCATCCTGCGTTGTGAGCAGGCCGGCGCCCGCGCCTTCCTTGCCAAGCCCGTGGTGGCCACCCGCCTGCTGGAAGTGCTGGCCGATGTCGCCGCCAACACCCGCGCCGAGCCCGGCATCCAGTCGGTGCCTGCATTGCCGGTCGGCGATGGCGTGCTCGATACCGCGGTGCTGGACGAGCTGGCGTCGCTGGGCATGGGCGATGGCTTCGAACGCAAGTTCATCGACCAATGCCTGGCGGACGTCGACGCGAGCATGGGCCAGCTCCAGGGCTGCGGCGAGCGCCAGGCCTGGGAGGATTTCCGCGAGCATGCACACGCGCTGCGCGGTGTGGCGAGCAACCTGGGGCTTGTCCAGGTTGCCGCCTCCAGTGGCGAAATCATGCGCATGGCGGACTGGCAGCTGAAGGGTGAATGGAGCGCCCGCCTCAGCAACCTGGCGACCGCTCTGCGCAACGGCAGGAATGCGTTGGATGCCCGTAGTGCGGGGGCACCGCACCGCGACGACAGCGAGCGCAGCCCGTCCTGACCCGCCAGACGATCAGGCCGGGTCGCCATTGCGTCGGGCCTGCGCCCGTACCAGCCGGTCCATGGTGCGCAGGGACTTCTCGCCGAGCTGCATCGCAGTGTCTACCCAGATCTCGGTGATCCGCATCATTTCATGCAGCGGCACCATGGTGGCGATCTCGTTGACCTCACGCATCGCCGCCCAGGCGTGCGGGATGCGTCGGCTTTCCTTGATCACCTGTTCGACTGCGGCAACACCTTCGCCCACCGGCACCACGATGTCGACCAGGCCCATTTCCTTCAGCTGGCTGGCGGTGTAGAGGTTGCCTTCCAGCATGATCTTCTCCGCCAGCCGCGGACTGATCCGCTGGCACAGGAAGGAGTAGGCGCCCATGCCGGGGAACAGGTCGAACAGCACCTCCGGCAGGCCCATCAACACGCCTTCCTCGGCGACGATGGTGTGGCAGCTCAGTGCGGCCTCGAAGCCGCCCCCCAGTGCATTGCCCTGGACCAGGGCGATGCTGTGGGCACGGGTGCCCAGGCCGGCATGGAAGGCATGCACGCCGCGCACGCAGCGCTGGGCATAGTCGAGCAGGCGAGCGCGGTCGCCCTCGCGGATCAGGCGGCAGAACAGTTCGAGATCGCCGCCCAGGTTGAACACGTCGCTGTCCGAGGCAAGTACGACATGGGGTGACAGAGCATGCGAGGCGCTGAGGCGATCGCCCAGTTCGCGCTGGTAGTCGACGATGTCATCGACCAGGCGCGAGGCGAAGCACGGCCGGCCTGGCTGGTTGACCAGGTTGGCGTGCATATGGATCCAGTAAACGTCCCGCTCGGGTTCTTCGGTGATACGCAGGGTAGGGTGCTGCGAGGGACGGGTAATGATGGGGCGTACTGCAGACATGGGAGTTCTCCGTGTGACCGTCCGGCCAACCGCAGAGCGGACGGAGAGGAGTGAGGGGGCGAGCTGAACATGCGGCGGCGACTGATTCTATGCACCCGTCGTGAACCGCCCGCAAGCGCCGGGCCGGCCATGTTCCGGCAATAAAAAGACCCCGCCGTCTCCGGCGGGGTCCCCTGTACTGTCGTGTTGCCCGGAAACCCTTACTGGGCGGGCGTATCACGCAGCTCGCGACGGAGAATCTTGCCGACGTTGGTCTTCGGCAGCTCCTTTCGGAATTCTACGATTCTGGGGTGCTTGTAACCGGTCAGGTTGGCCCGGGCATGTTCCTTGACCATTTCCGCGGTCAGGTTCGGGTCCTTCTTCACAATCACGACCTTCACGACCTCGCCGGACTTCTCGTCCGGGACACCGACCGCAGCCACTTCCAGCACGCCGGGCATCATCGCGATGACGTCCTCGACCTCGTTCGGGTACACGTTGAAGCCGGACACCAGGATCATGTCCTTCTTGCGGTCGACGATGTAGAAGAAGCCCTGTTCGTCCATCTTCGCCATGTCGCCGGTGTGCAGCCAGCCGTCGGCGTCGATGGCGGTGGCGGTTTCCTCCGGGCGCTGCCAGTAGCCCTTCATCACCTGCGGGCCCCTGATGCACAGTTCACCCACTTCGCCCAGCGCCAGGATGTTGCCGTTGTCGTCCTTGATGCAGGCATCGGTGGACGGGATCGGCAGGCCGATGGCGCCGTTGTACTCGGGCAGGGTGAGCGGATTGATGCAGGCTGCCGGCGAGGTCTCGGTCAGGCCATAGGCTTCGACCAGGGTCACCCCGGTGACCTTCTTCCAGCGTTCGGCCACGGCACGTTGTACCGCCATGCCGCCGCCGAGGGTGAACTTGACCGAGGAGAAGTCGATCTCGTCGAAGCCGGGGGTGTTGAGCAGGCCGTTGAACAGCGTGTTGACACCGGTGATGGCGGTGAAGCGGGTACCCTTGAGCTCCTTGACGAAGCCCTTCATGTCGCGCGGGTTGGTGATCAGGTGGTTGCAGCCACCGAATTTCATGAAGACCAGGCCGTTCGCGGTCAACGCGAAGATGTGGTACAGCGGCAGGGCCGTGATGATCACTTCCTTGCCCGGCTCGATGCCTGAAGTGGACAGCCATGCCGACGCCTGCTGCATGTTGGCGATCAGGTTGCGGTTGGTCAGCATCGCGCCCTTGGCCACGCCGGTGGTACCGCCGGTGTACTGCAGGAAGGCGATGTCGTCGTGGTCGATCTCCACAGGCGGAAGCGCGTGGCGGCTGCCCAGCTTGAGCGCCTGCCTGAAGCGGACGGCGCCCTTGATGTGGTAGTTAGGCACCATCTTCTTGACGTACTTCAGTACGAAGTTGACGATCGCGCCCTTGGCGCCGAGCAGGTCGCCCAGGCCGGTGGTGACCACGTGCTTGACCGGCGTATCGGCGATGACCTGTTCGACGGTGTCGCCGAAGTTGTCGACCACCACCAGCGCACTGACGCCGGCGTCGACCAGCTGGTGCTTGAGTTCGCGCGCGGTGTACAGCGGGTTGACGTTGACCACGGTCAGTCCGGCGCGCAGCACGCCGAAGGTGGCCACCGGGTACTGCAGGCAGTTGGGCATCATCAGGGCGACGCGGTCACCCTTCTTGAGCTTGAGCTCACCCAGCAGGTAGGCGGCGAACTGGGTGACCAGCGCGTCTGTCTCACCATAGGTGAGGACCTTGCCGAAGCTGGAGTAGGCGGGACGGTCGCGGAATTTCGCGACGGAAGCGTCGAAGACCGAAGCTACCGAATGGAACTCGTTGACGTCGATTTCGGCGGGAACGCCTTTCGGATAGCTCTGCAGCCAGGGACGATCCAGACTCATATTCCCCCTCCAGGAATCGTGATGTATTAGGTTCGGCCCCGAGCGTATCGACAATGGCCGTTTATTGCAGCATACCCCGCCGTAGGGAAAACGCGAAGAGGGGTTTGCGTGGCGCATTGTGCGAACGCGTCAAACGGCGCCGGGCCATGCCCGGCGGGTGTTTCAAGGTGTGCGGCTGGCTCAACCCTGCTTGCGCACCGGTGCACCGTTGGCCTTGTAATACGGCGCGGTGCTGCGGGCCAGCGGGGTGCGGCCGCGGATCACGTCGGCCAGCTTCTCGGCCATCATGATGGTCGGCGCGTTGAGGTTGCCGGTCACCACCTGCGGCATGATCGAGGCATCGACGATGCGCAGGCCTTCCAGCCCGTGCACGCGGCCCTGGCCGTCGACCACCGCCATCGGGTCATCGGCATGGCCCATCTTGTTCGAGCACGACGGGTGGTAGGCGGTCTCGGCATGCTCGCGCACGAATGCGTCGATCTGCGCGTCGGTCTGCAGCGCGCTGCCCGGCGAGATCTCGCGGCCGCTGTACGGTGCCAGCGCCGGCTGCGCGAAGATCTCGCGGGTGATGCGGATCGCCGCGCGGAACTCACGCCAGTCCTGCTCGTGCGACATGTAGTTGAACAGGATGCTCGGATGTTCGCGCGGATCCTTCGAACGCACGTGGATGCGGCCGCGGCTGGGCGAGCGCATCGAACCGACGTGCATCTGGAAGCTGTGCGCCTTGATCGGGTTGGAGCCGTTGTAATTGATCGCCACCGGCAGGAAGTGGTACTGCAGGTTCGGCCAGTCGAATTCGGCGTCGCTGCGGATGAAGCCGCCGGCCTCGAACTGGTTGCTGGCGCCGATGCCGGTGCCCAGGAACAGCCACTCGGCACCGATCGCCGGCTGGTTGTACAGCTTCAGCGCCGGGGCCAGCGAGACCGGCTTCTTGCACTCGTACTGCAGGTACATCTCAAGGTGGTCCTGCAGGTTGGCGCCGACGCCCGGCAGGTGGTGTACCAGGTCGATGTCCAGGCTGCGCAGCAGGTCGGCCGGGCCCACGCCCGAGCGCTGCAGGATCTGCGGCGAGGCGATGGCGCCGCCGCACAGCAGCACCTCACGGCGGGCGGTGGCACGCTGTGGCTGGTCGTTGTGCAGCCACTGCACGCCCACCGCACGCTTGCCCGAGAACAGGATGCGGTCGGTCAGCGCGTGGGTGACGATGGTCAGGTTCGGGCGCGGCCTGGCCAGGTCCAGGTAGCCGCGGGCGGTGCTGGAACGACGGCCCTTCGGGGTCACCGTGCGGTCCATCGGGCCGAAGCCTTCCTGCTGGTAGCCGTTGAGGTCGTCGGTGCGAGGGTAGCCGGCCTGCACGCCGGCCTCGACCATAGCAGCGAACAGTTCGTTGTTGCCGGCCTTGGGCGTGGTCACGCGCAGCGGGCCATCGCCACCGTGGTAGTCATTGGGTCCGATGTCGCGGGTTTCGGCCTTGCGGAAATACGGCAGGCAGTCCAGGTAGGTCCAATCCTCCAGGCCCGGCATGCTGGCCCAGTTGTCGTAATCCATCGCGTTGCCGCGGATGTAGCACATGCCGTTGATCAGCGACGAGCCGCCCAGGCCCTTGCCGCGTCCGCAGTCCATGCGGCGGTTGTTCATGAAGGGCTCCGGATCGGTCTTGTACGCCCAGTTGTAGCGCTTGCCCTGCAGCGGGAAGGCAAGCGCCGCCGGCATCTGGGTACGGAAGTCGAACCGGTAGTCCGGGCCACCGGCTTCCAGCAGCAGCACGCTGACATCGGCATCTTCGGTGAGGCGGGTGGCCAGCACGTTGCCGGCCGAGCCTGCGCCGATGATGATGTAGTCGTACTCGTTATGGGTGCTCATGGGTGTCTCCTGCAGGCCGCGGCGCGCTGCATGCAGGCGTCGCGGCGGAATGTCGGATCGGCGCGGTGGCCGGACGAGGGTGCGCGCTTGCGGCGCGCCGGTCAGAACACGCTGGCGTAGTCGCCCAGCTCGACCTGCACCGACTTGATGCGGGTGTAGTGGCCGAGGGTGGAGATGCCGTTCTCACGGCCGACGCCCGATTCCTTGTAGCCACCGACCGGCATTTCGGCCGGCGATTCACCCCAGGTGTTGATCCAGCAGATGCCGGCTTCCAGGCGGTGGATGATGCGGTGCGCGCGGCTGATGTCCTTGCTGACCACGCCCGCGGCCAGGCCGAAGGTGGTGTCGTTGGCGCGGCGCACCACTTCGTCCTCGTCGTCGTAGGCGAGGATGCTCATCACCGGCCCGAAGATCTCTTCCTTGACGATGCTCATGTCATCGCGGCAGTCGGAGAACACGGTCGGCAGCACGTAGGCGCCATTGGCCAGCGCGCCCTCGGTGGCACGGCCACCGCCGGTCAGCAGGCGGGCGCCTTCGGCCTTGCCGCTCTCGATGTAGCGCAGCACGTTTTCCATGTGCGGGAAGCTGGTCAGCGGGCCGAAGTTGGTGTCGGCGGCCATCGGGTCGCCGATGCGGATGCGCTTGACGCGCTCGACCACGGCGGCCTCGAAGGCGGCCAGCATGCTGCGCGGCACGAACACGCGGGTGCCGTTGGTGCAGACCTGGCCGGAACTGAAGAAGTTGGCCATCACCGCGATGTCGGCCGCGCGGTCCAGATCGGCGTCATCGCAGATCACCAGCGGCGACTTGCCGCCCAGCTCCATGGTCACTTCCTTCAGCGACGAGGACGCGGCGCTGGCCATCACCTTCTTGCCGGTGGCGACGCCGCCGGTGAAGGAGATCTTCTCGATCACCGGGTGCTCGGTCAGCCACTGCCCGATCTCGCGGCCCGGGCCCTGCACGACGTTGAACACGCCGGCCGGCACACCGGCTTCGGTGTAGATCTCGGCCAGGCGGATCGCGGTCAACGGGGTCACTTCGGAGGGCTTGAACACCATCGCGTTGCCGGCAGCCAGGGCCGGGGCCGACTTCCACATGGCGATCTGGATCGGGTAGTTCCAGGCGCCGATGCCGGCGACCACGCCCAGCGGCTCGCGACGGGTGTAGAAGAAGCTCGATTCGCGCAGCGGCAGCTGGATGCCCTCGATGGCGGTGGCCAGGCCGGCGTAGTACTCGACCACGTCGGCGCCGGTGACGATGTCCACGGTGGTGGTTTCGGCCAGCGCCTTGCCGGTGTCCAGAGTCTCCAGCTGGGCCAGTTCGTCGTTGCGCTCGCGCAGGAGCTCGACGGCGCGGCGCAGGATGCGCGAACGCTCCATGGCCGTCATCGCCGCCCACACCTTCTGGCCCTCGGCCGCGCTCTGCACGGCGCGCTCGACGTCGGCCTGGCTGGCGACCTGCACCTCGGCGATCACCTCACCGGTGGCCGGGTTGACGGTCTTGAAGGTCTTGCCGCTGGTGGCATCGACGCGCTGGCCGTGGATGTAGAGCTGTTGGACGGGCAGGGTGGTCATGGGGCGTACTCCTTGGAAGGGGGCGGGTGCTGAAGCGCTTATAGCGCGGCAGCCTGCAACTGGAAGTCGATGTAGCCGTAAGCGATGCGCCGGGACTTCTCGGCATTGAACTGGCCGCCGACCAGGCTGCCGCGCAGCCACAGGCCATCAATCATCGCGGCCAGGCCGCGGGCGGCCAGGCGGGCCTGCGGGTGGGGCAGCAGGCGGTTGAACTGGTGGCAGAGGTTGGAGAACAGGCGCTGGTCGTTGGCGCGCTGCAGCCGGGCCAGTTCCGGCTGGTGCATGCTGGCGGCCCAGAAGGTGAGCCAGACGCGCATGGCGGTGCCGTTGATCTGGCTGTCGTCGAAGTTGCCATCGACGATGGCGCGCAGCTGCTCGCGCGGGTCGTCGCTGGCGTCGGCGCGGTAGCGGGCGACGGCGTCCTTCAACTCGCGCAGGATCTGCCGCATTGCAGCATTGAGCAGGCCGTCCTTGTCGCCGAAGTAGTGGGCGACGATGCCGCTGGACAACCCTGCCTTCTTCGCGATGGTGGCGACGGTCGCATCGGCCATGCCGATCTCGTCGATGGTCTGGAAAGTGGCCCGGATCAGCTGCTCGCGCCGTACCGGTTCCACGCCTTTCTTCGGCATTGTCTCTCCACGGTTTGCGACCCGAAGGATCGGGCTGCCCGCCATTATGCTTTTTATTGATTGAACGTTCAATCAATAAACCCTAGGATGCGCTCGCGCCCCACGCCATGGGCCCGGTTTACCGGTCCGGCCCCGCCCATGTGCTCCCTCGGACTTGATGAGACGACCCCATGTCTTCCCTGGCTCATCCCAAGCGTTCGCCCCTGCGCTTGAACCGTTTTGTCTTCCTCAGCTCCTCGGTGTCGATCGGCATCCTCGGGCTGCTCACCGTTCTCTATCCCGAAGGCAGCGAGCACTGGCTGCAATGGGCGCAGGCCGAAGTGTCGGCCGCGTTCGGCTGGTGGTACATGCTGCTGATCGTGCTGTGCCTGGGCTTCGTGCTGTGGCTGGCGTTCTCGCCGTACGGCCGCATCCGCCTGGGCCACAACGAGGAATCACCGGCCTTCGGCTATGTCGCCTGGGTTTCGATGCTGTTCTCGGCCGGGATCGGCATCGCGCTGCTGTACTACGGCGCCTACGAGCCGCTGGACCATTTCCTGCATCCGCCCGGGCAACCCGGCGGCACCGTGGCCGCCGGCCGCGAGGCGATGGTGCTGACCTTCCTGCACTGGGGCCTGCACGGCTGGGCGCTGTATGCGCTGGTCGGTGTGGCACTGGGCTACTTCGCCTACCGCCGCGACCTGCCGCTGGCGCTGCGCTCTGCGTTGTACCCGGTCTTCGGTGAGCGCATCCATGGCCGCATCGGCGACATGGTGGATGGCTTCGGCATCCTGGCCACGCTGATCTCGATGGTGACCAACCTCGGCATCGGCGCGCTGGTGGTGCAGTCCGGCCTGGTCTACCTGTTCCACATCCCGGATACGCCGCAGGTGCTGGTGGCGATCGTGCTGGTGATGATGGTGGTGGCGACCATCGGCGTGGTTGCAGGCGTGGAAAAGGGCATTGCCTGGCTCTCCAACCTCAACGTGCGCCTGCTGTGCGGCCTGCTGCTGTTCGTGCTGGTCACCGGCCCGACCCTGCACCTGTTCGATGGCTTGATCCAGAACACCGGCGATTACCTCGGTGCGTTCGTGCGCAAGAGTTTCGACATGTACCTCAACGACCCGAAGGGGCGTGAGTGGATGGGCTCGTGGACGCTGTTCTACTGGGCCTGGTGGATCGCCTGGGCGCCGTTCGTCGGCCTTTTCGTGGCGCGCATCTCGCGGGGACGCACCATCCGTGAAGTTGTCATGGGCGTGCTTCTCATCCCGCTCGGTTTCACCCTGGCGTGGCTGTCGATCTTCGGCAACACCGCCATCGACCTGGTCCTCAACCATGGCCAGGCGATCCTGGGCGACGTGGCCCAGCACGATGCGGCGATGACGCTGTTCAAGCTGCTGGAATACCTGCCCGGGGCGCCGTACGTGGCCGGTGCTGCGGTGGTGATTGGTTTCGTGCTGTTCCTGACCCCGGTCGATTCGGGCACGCTGATGATCGCCAACCTGTGCACCCGTCGTGTTGACGATGGCGTGGAAGATGGGCATGACGCGCCGATCTGGCTGCGCGTGTTCTGGGCCGTCGGTATCACCGTGGCCAGCGTCGGGCTGCTCCTGGCCGGCAATTTCAGCGCAATGCAGACGGCGGTGGTGCTGTGCGGCCTGCCGTTCTCGTTCACCCTGGCGTTCTACATGTGGGGCCTGCTGAAGGCGCTGCGCACCGACCCGGACGCACCGCGCCGGTGATCGGGCACCTGGCGCCCATCGCGGTGCCGCCGGAGATGCCGTAGAGCCAGGGCATGCCTGGCTGCGGAGAAACAGGAAGGGCCGGATCCGCGAGGATCCGGCCCTTTTGTTGTATGGCCGACCAGCAGTCGACTCTACCCAGGTCGAAGCGCTGTCCGCTGGCCAGGCGGTGGCCCCGGTCACATGAAGTTTCGTAGCATTCTGAAAGACACGCAGGACCGTTCGTGGCAATCATTGTTCAACGATCCTTTTCCGGAGTTGAGTCATGGTCCGAATTCTCGGCTGCGCGCTGATGGTCTCGTTCTCCGTGATGGCCCACGCGGCGCCGGATGCGCTGGAGCAGCTGAATTTTCCGGTGACCGCGCTGGGTGAAACGGCGGAACTTCGCTTGCGGCTGGCACCGCATCCAGGTGGGCTGGTCACGTACTCGATCCACACCAATGTCTATGCCAGTGAGGAGAACAGTGGTTACCGGGTGCTGGATGTGCGCTGCCCGCCGGGCTTTCTCTCCAACGTCTACCGGGGAAACACCGGTGCGGTGTGCTATCGCGTAGAAGAAACGCCGCACCCTGCCGGTGAGATGTCGGTGGTGGTGTTCAACGAGAATGCGCCGGACGGGCATCTTGAGTGGGCGGAAGGTCTTTGGTCGCTGGACGCCAGTGGCCCTCCAGTGAAGACGTCGTGGCACCTGTTTGGTGTGCGGCCGTGATCGGAAGGGTCGATGTGTGACCTGACGCGAGCAGGCCCATGTGTAGACGAGAAGGGGGGGGGGGGGGGGGGGGGATCCGCGAGGATCCGGCCCTTCGTCCTGCAGTGCCGAGCGCGGGCCCGGCTCTGCAGTTGATCGTTACTTGCTGGCCAGCTGGCGCAGCACGTACTGCAGCAGGCCACCATGGCGGAAGTACTCGACTTCCTTCGGGGTCAGCAGCATCACCGAGACCTCGAAGGTCTTCCTGGTGCCATCGGCCTTGGTCGCGGTGACCGTGGCGCGCTTGCTGGCACCGTCCTGCAGGCCGGTGATGTCGATCACTTCCGACCCGTCCAGACCCAAGCTCTGCGCATTCTCGCCGTTGCGGAACTGCAGCGGCAGCACGCCCATGCCGACCAGGTTGGAACGGTGGATGCGCTCGAAGCTCTCGGCGATGACCGCCTTCACTCCCAACAGCAGCGTGCCCTTGGCCGCCCAGTCGCGCGACGAGCCGGTGCCGTATTCCTTGCCGGCCAGCACCACCAGCGGCACCTTTTCAGCCTTGTACTTCATGGCCGCATCGTAGATCGCCAGCTTCTCCGGCTGACCGCCGCCGGCCGGGTAGTACAGGGTGTTGCCGCCTTCCTCGCCACCGAACATCAGGTTCTTGATGCGGATGTTGGCGAAGGTGCCACGGACCATCACGTCATCGTTGCCGCGGCGGCTGCCGTAACTGTTGAAGTCGGCCGGCTGCACGCCGCGCTCCTGCAGGAAGCGGCCTGCCGGCGAGTCCTTCTTGATGTTGCCGGCCGGGGAGATGTGGTCGGTGGTGATCGAATCGCCGAACAGGCCCATCACGCGTGCACCATGCACGTCGTCGATGCTGCCGGTCTGCATGGTCATGCCATCGAAGTACGGCGGGTTCTTGATGTAGGTGGAGGCATCGCTCCACTCGTACAGGTTGCCGTCTGGCGAGGCGATGGTGTTCCAGCGGGTGTCACCCTTGAATACGTCGGCGTAGTTCTGCTTGAACATCTCCGGGCCGATGGTCGCGGCGATGACATCGCCGATTTCCTTGTTGCTCGGCCAGATGTCGCGCAGGAACACCGGCTGGCCATCGCTGCCGGTACCGAGCGGCTGGGTGGTCAGGTCGATGTCGGTGGTGCCGGCGATGGCGTAGGCCACCACCAGCGGCGGGCTGGCCAGGTAGTTCATCTTCACTTCGGGGTGCACGCGGCCCTCGAAGTTGCGGTTGCCCGACAGCACCGAGGTGACCACAAGATCGCCGGCGGCGATGCCGGCGCTGACCTCGGTCGGCAGCGGGCCGGAGTTGCCGATGCAGGTGGTGCAGCCGTAGCCGACCACGTAGAAGCCGATCTTCTCCAGCTCCTTCAGCACGCCGGCCTTTTCCAGGTAGTCGGTGACCACGCGCGAGCCCGGCCCGAGCGAGGTCTTCACCCACGGCTGGCGGTTCAGGCCCTTGGCGGCCGCGTTGCGGGCCAGCAGGCCGGCGCCGATCATCACCGCCGGGTTGGAGGTGTTGGTGCACGAGGTGATGGCAGCGATGACCACCGCGCCGTCCTTCAGCCGCACCTTGCGGCCTTCGATCTCGATGTCGGCGAAGCCCTTGGCCAGCTGCTCGTTGCCGACCGCGGCGCCACCGCCTTCGTTGACGAAGGTGGCAACGTCCTCGCTGCGCTTGTCACGGTTGGCAGTCAGGCCGACCAGCGCTTCGCGGTAGTTCTTCTGCACGTCTTCGAGCAGGACGCGGTCCTGCGGACGCTTCGGGCCGGCCAGCGACGGCTTCACCGTGCCCATGTCCAGTTCCAGCGTGGTGCTGTACTGGGCATGCGGGCTGCCCGGTTCGTGCCACAGTCCTTGCGCTTTGGCATAGGCCTCGACAAGGTTGATCTGCTCTTCGCTTCGGCCGGACAGGCGCAGGTAGTTCAGCGATTCGGCGTCGATCGGGAAGATGCCGCAGGTGGCGCCGTATTCCGGGGCCATGTTGCCGATGGTGGCACGGTCGGCCAGCGGCAGGTGCTGCAGGCCATCACCGTAGAACTCGACGAACTTGCCGACCACGCCCAGCTTGCGCAGCATCTGGGTAACGGTCAGCACCAGGTCGGTGGCGGTGGCGCCCTCGGGCAGCTTGCCGGTCAGCTTGAAGCCGACCACCTGCGGGATCAGCATCGACGACGGCTGGCCGAGCATGGCCGCCTCCGCTTCGATGCCGCCCACGCCCCAGCCCAGCACGCCGATGCCGTTGATCATGGTGGTGTGGCTGTCGGTACCGAACACGGTATCCGGGTAGGCCACGGCCTTGCCATCCTTCTCTGCGGTCATCACCACGCGGGCCAGGTTTTCCAGATTGACCTGGTGCACGATGCCGGTGTTGGGCGGCACCACCTTGAAGTTGTCGAAGGCCTTCTGGCCCCAGCGCAGGAAGCCGTAGCGTTCCTGGTTGCGCTGGAACTCGATCTTGCCGTTGAGGTCCAGCGCGTCGGGCTTGCCGAACACGTCGACCTGCACCGAGTGGTCGATGACCAGTTCGGAGGGAATCTGCGGATTGATCTGCTCCGGCTTGCCGCCGAGCTTGACGACGGCGTCGCGCATCGCGGCCAGGTCGACCACGCAGGGCACGCCGGTGAAGTCCTGCAGGACCACGCGCGCCGGCATGAAGGCGATTTCGGTGTCCGGTTCGGCCGCCGGATTCCAGCGGGCCACGGCTTCGATGTGGTCCTTGCCGACGGTGATGCCGCCATCCTCGTGCCGGAGCAGGTTCTCCAGCAGGATCTTCATCGAGTAGGGCAGGTGGGAGATATCGAAGCGCTGGCCCAGCGTGGGCAGGCTGAAATAGTCGTACGTCTTGCCGCCGACGTTCAGCTGGCTGCGGGTGGAGAACGAATCGCTCATGCGGGGTAACTCCTTCTTGCGGATGGCTTGCAGTGGCCCGCGCATGGCGGGCCTGCTTGCGGTCGCCGGTGGCCTGTTGGCCCCGGAAGTTCCAGTATGAACCCGAAACTGAATGGATTCACCCGGGCCGGGTTCGGCCTGCGGCATCGGTTCCAGACTACAGGGGAGGTTGTATGGCGTATGTCACGTTTGTGGCCGATCCTTTGCGAGGCAAGGGCTGGCGGGGTGCCGGTCCTGTTCAGGGTGGAAGTATGCCCAAGGAAGTATGTATAATTTGTGCATACTCTGGAGGGCCTACCGATGGAAGCCACTGTTGCAGAACGCGGACAGATCACCCTGCCCAAGGCGGTGCGTGATGCCCTCGGCCTGACCAAGGGCACGCTGCTGAAGGTCGAGCTGGACGGCAGCCGCATCATCCTGCGCAAGAGTGTTGACGATGCCATTTCACGGGCGCGCGGCAAGTTCGCGCTGGACGGCTTCGAATCCTCCGACGCAGCGGTACGCGCGGTGCGTGACGAGGAATAAGCCGTGATGATCGCCGTCGATTCACCGGTGCTGGTCGAGCTGCTCAGCAATGGTCCGCAGGCCGATGCCGTGGAGGCCATCCTCCGGCAGAGCCTGGTGGGTGGCCGTGTGGTGGTCTGCGGCGCGACCCTGGCCGAGGTCTGCGCATCGCTGCGCGGCGGCGCCGAGGTGCTCGAAGCGCTGGAAGAAATGGGCGTGCACTTCAACCCGATGGAAGCCAAGTCGGCGCTGCGCGCCGGCGAGATGCACCGCCGTCATCGCCAGCGTGGCGGCAGCCGCCGCAGCCTGGACGAATTCATGGTCGGCGCCCACGCACTGCTGCAGTGCGATGGCCTGATCACCTGGAACGACACGTTTTACCGCGACTACTTCAAGGGCCTGAAGCTGATCGTGCCGCACGCCTGAGCCCACTTTTGATTTTTCAACCTACGCATTACCCGGGAGTTGTCATGTTGGAAGCCTACCGCCACCACGTCGCCGAGCGCGCTGCGCTTGGCATCCCGCCGCTGCCGCTGAGCGCGCAGCAGACGGCCGATGTCATCGAACTGCTGAAGAACCCGCCGCAGGGCGAGGCCGAGTTCCTGCTCGACCTGCTGACCCACCGCGTGCCGGCCGGCGTCGATGACGCAGCCAAGGTCAAGGCGTCTTACCTGGCGGCCATCGCCCTGGGCAGCGAGCAGAACCCGCTGATCAGCCGTGAGCGCGCCACCGAACTGCTGGGCACCATGCTCGGCGGTTACAACGTCGCCCCACTGGTGCAGCTGCTGGACGACGCCAGCGTCGGCACCATCGCCGCCAACGGCCTGAAGAAGACCCTGCTGGTGTTCGATGCGTTCCATGACGTGCAGGAAAAGGCCAAGGCCGGCAACGCCAACGCCCAGGCCGTGCTGCAGAGCTGGGCCGATGCCGAGTGGTTCACCAGCAATCCGGAAGTGCCGCAGAGCCTGACCGTCACCGTGTTCAAGGTGCCGGGCGAGACCAACACCGACGACCTGTCGCCGGCACCGGACGCGACCACCCGCCCGGACATTCCGATGCACGCGCTGGCGATGCTGAAGAACAAGCGCGACGACGCGCCGTTCACCCCGGAAGAAGACGGCAAGCGCGGCCCGATCCAGCAGATCCTGTCGCTGAAGGACAAGGGCCACCTGGTGGCCTACGTCGGCGACGTGGTCGGCACCGGCTCCTCGCGCAAGTCGGCCACCAACAGCGTGCTGTGGTGGACCGGCGATGACATTCCGTACATCCCGAACAAGCGTGCCGGTGGCGTGTGCCTGGGCGGCAAGATCGCCCCGATCTTCTACAACACCATGGAAGATGCCGGTGCGCTGCCGATCGAGCTGGACGTGTCGAAGATGGAGCACGGCGACGTCATCGAGCTGCGCCCGTACGAAGGCAAGGCGCTGAAGAACGGCGAGGTGATCGCCGAATTCCAGGTCAAGTCCGACGTGCTGTTCGACGAAGTGCGTGCCGGTGGCCGCATCCCGCTGATCATCGGCCGTGGCCTGACCGGCAAGGCGCGCGAAGCGCTGGGCCTGGCCCCGACCGACCTGTTCCGCCTGCCGGTGCAGCCGGCCGATACCGGCAAGGGCTTCTCGCTGGCGCAGAAGATGGTCGGCCGCGCCTGTGGCCTGCCGGAAGGCCAGGGCATGCGCCCGGGCACGTACTGCGAACCGAAGATGACCTCGGTCGGCTCGCAGGACACCACGGGCCCGATGACCCGTGACGAGCTGAAGGACCTGGCCTGCCTGGGCTTCTCGGCCGACCTGGTGATGCAGTCGTTCTGCCACACCGCCGCCTACCCGAAGCCGGTGGACGTGAAGACCCACCACACCCTGCCGGAGTTCATCTCCACCCGTGGCGGCGTCTCGCTGCGCCCGGGCGACGGCGTGATCCACAGCTGGCTCAACCGCATGCTGCTGCCGGACACCGTCGGTACCGGTGGTGACTCGCACACCCGTTTCCCGGTGGGCATTTCGTTCCCAGCCGGTTCGGGCCTGGTCGCCTTCGCCGCGGCCACCGGCGTGATGCCGCTGGACATGCCGGAGTCGGTGCTGGTGCGCTTCAAGGGCAAGATGCAGCCGGGCGTGACCCTGCGTGACCTGGTCAACGCGATCCCGCTGTACGCGATCAAGTCGGGCCTGCTGACCGTGGCCAAGGCCGGCAAGAAGAACATCTTCTCCGGCCGCATCCTGGAAATCGAAGGCCTGCCGGAGCTGAAGGTCGAACAGGCGTTCGAACTGTCCGACGCCTCGGCCGAGCGTTCGGCGGCCGGTTGCTCGGTGCGCCTGAACAAGGAACCGATCATCGAGTACCTGACCAGCAACATCACCCTGCTGAAGTGGATGATTGCCGAGGGTTACCAGGATCCGCGTTCGCTGCAGCGTCGCATCGAGAAGATGGAAGCGTGGCTGGCCAACCCGCAGCTGCTGGAGCCGGATGCGGACGCCGAGTACGCCGCCGTCGTCGAGATCGACCTGGCCGACATCCACGAGCCGATCGTGGCCTGCCCGAACGACCCGGACGACGTGAAGACGCTGTCCGAAGTGGCCGGTGCCAAGATCGACGAAGTGTTCATCGGTTCGTGCATGACCAACATCGGTCACTTCCGCGCCGCGGCCAAGCTGCTGGAAGGCAAGCGTGACCTGCCGACCCGCCTGTGGGTGGCCCCGCCGACCAAGATGGACGCCTCGGAGCTGACCAAGGAAGGCGTGTACGGCACCTTCGGCGCCACCGGCGCACGCATGGAAATGCCGGGCTGCTCGCTGTGCATGGGCAACCAGGCGCAGATCCGCGAGGGTTCCACCGCGATGTCGACCTCGACCCGCAACTTCCCGAACCGCCTGGGCCGCAACACCAACGTGTACCTGGGCTCGGCCGAACTGGCCGCGATCTGCTCGCGTCTGGGCCGCATCCCGACCAAGGAGGAGTACATGGCGGACATCGGCGTGATCAACGCCAATGGTGCGGAGATCTACCGCTACATGAACTTCGACCAGATCGAGGAATATCAGGACGTGGCCAAGACGGTCGCTGCCTGATGCGGTAACTGAAAACCCCCGGCTTGCGCCGGGGGTTTTTTGTGAGCGGACAACGCATGGGGGTGGCGGCTGCTGGCCGGCACCCCGATGAAACGAAGAACCCTCGGTGAAAGCCGGGGGTTCTTTCGTTGCCTGATGGCCTGTAGCGCCGAGTCCATGCTTGGCTGCTGTTCGTGCGATGCGCGATGAGTCGAGCGCGGCTCGACTCTACAAAGGCATCCACGCATGGCGTGGATCTACTGCCCGCGGAGTCCTTGAGTCGGGGCGCGCTATCAGCCGCGAGCGAGCGCCAGCAGCCGCTCGGCAATCCGTTCCAGTGGCACCTGTTCCTCAGCGGCGCCGAGTTTGAACGCTGCACCGGGCATGCCCCAGACCACGCTGGTGGCCTCGTCCTGCACCAGTGTCGGCGCGCCGGCCTGGCGCATTTCCAGCAGGCCGCGTGCGCCGTCGTCACCCATGCCGGTGAGGATGGCCCCGATGGCATTGCCACCCGCGCTCTGCGCGACCGAGCGGAACAGCACGTCCACCGCCGGCTTGTGCCGGTTCACCGCTGGGCCGTCGTCGACTCGGCAGCGCCAGCGTGCACCGTCACGGATGATGCGCAGGTGCTTGCCGCCGGGTGGCAGGTAGGCATGGCCGGGCAGCACCGCTTCGCCGTCGCTGGCCTCGCGCACAGCCATGGCCGAGTGGCGGTCCAGGCGTTCGGCGAAGGCGCTGCTGAAGCTGGCCGGCAGGTGCTGGGTCATCACCACGGCGGGCGCGTCGGCAGGCATGCCTTCCAGCACCACGCGCAGCGCTTCGGTGCCACCGGCTGACGAGCCGATCGCGATCAGGCGGTCGGTGGTACGGAACTGCGGCGAGGCAGCACGCGTTGCCGGCGCTGCGTCCAGCGTGAGCTTCGGGGCGGCCGCGCGCACCAGCGGTCGCACCCGCGAGCGCGCCGCCATCTTCACCTTGGCGATGATTTCGTCGGCGTAGCCCTGCAGGCCGCGTGCGACGTCCAGCTTGGGCTTGGAGACGAAGTCCACCGCGCCCAGTGCCAGCGCCTGCAGCGTGGTGTCGGCGCCGCGTTCGGTCAGCGAAGAAATCATCACCACCGGCAGCGGGTGCAGCCGCATCAGGTTTTCCAGGAACGCCAGGCCGTCCATGCGCGGCATTTCCACGTCAAGCGTGATCACGTCCGGGGCCAGGCGCTTGATCTTCTCACGCGCCAGCAGCGGATCTGCGGCGGTGCCGACCACGTCGATGGCCGGGTCGCTGGACAGGATTTCCGTGAGCATCTGCCGCACGACGGCAGAGTCGTCGACGATCAGGACCCGGCAGGGGGCGTTGCCGGTCAGGGTCATTCGAACAACTCCACGCCGCCGGTGACCGGGGCCTTGGACAGACGTGCACGCACGGCCGATTCGGTGGCAGCCACTTCGGCTTCGTGGGCATGCGGCAGGCGCTGCACCACCACGCGGCCGGTATCGGCGAAGAACCAGATCTTGCGCGGATGGATGCCGCACAGGTCCTCGGCGATGATCGGGATATGCTCGGCCTGCAGGTACTGGCGCACGAACTCGGCGTTACGGGTACCGACCGGATTGCTGGTGAATCCCTTGAGCACGTTGGCGCCGCCGAACACCTTGGCCTCGATGCGCTTGCGGTGGGCGCCGCGCTTGAGCATGTCGTTGATCAGCAGTTCCATCGCGTAGCTGCCGTAACGCGCGGGCGCGCCGTCGCCGGCATTGCCCTCGGGCAGCAGGAAATGGTTCATGCCACCGATCTTCAGTACCGGGTCCCGCAGGCAGGCCGCCACGCAGGAACCCAGCGTGGTGGTCAGCGCGGTGGTGTCGTCCACCACCAGGTACTGGGTCGGCAGCAGCTTGGCGGCAATGGTCTGGAAGCGCGCATCCTGGTAGCGCATCACATCGTCGGTACGCAGCGAGGCGTTCATGCACCGGCCTTTGCCGCGCGGCGGTACAGGGTGCGGCCACAGGGCTGGATCAGGTCGGCGGCGTGCAGGTAGTTCTCCGAGTGTCCGGTGTAAAGCAGGCCGTCATCGGCCAGGTGCTGTACCAGCCGGCCGAGGATCGCGCGCTGGGTTGGCTTGTCGAAGTAGATCATCACGTTGCGGCAGAACAACGCATCGAACGGGCCGCCGACGTCGTAGCGCGGGGCAAGCAGGTTCAGTGGGCGGAACTCGATCAGCTCGCGCAGTGCCGGCAGCACGCGGCACTGGCCCTCGTTGGGGCCGCTGCCGCGCTGGAAGTAGCGCCGGCGCAGGTCCGGGTCGAGGTTGGTCACACGGTCGATGTTGTAGACACCTCGGCCGGCGGTGGCCAGCACCTGGGTGTCGACGTCGGTGGCGATGATGCGCACCGGCGGCTTCAGCGTACCGAAGGCCTCACAGGCGGTAATCGCCATTGAATAGGGTTCTTCGCCGGTGGACGCTGCGCACGACCACAACAGCAGCGGCGTGCGGCTGGAGCGCTGCTGCAGCTCCTCGCGCAGCTTGTCGAAGTGATGCGGTTCGCGGAAGAACGAGGTCAGGTTGGTGGTCAGGGCGTTGGTGAACGCCTGCCACTCGTCACCATCTTCCTGCTCCAGATGGTCCAGATACTGCTGGAAGCTGCGCATGCCCAGCGTGCGCAGGCGGCGCGACAGGCGGCCATAGACCATGTCGCGCTTTGCCGGCGCAAGCGCAATGCCCACGCGCTGGTAGATCAGGTCGCAGACGCGGCGGAAATCACGGTCGGCGAACTCGAATTCGCGTGGGCCGGTAACGATGGGAGTAGGACTTTGCACGGGGGACGTGTCCATCGGCGGGGGCGGCGGCCGAAGCCGCTGCGGGTGGGTCTCAGAATTCCTGCCAGTCGCTGTCGCTGGCGGCGAAGGTGCGGGCGTTGCTGCTGCGACGTACCGGCGCGGGCGTTCCGGTCGGCTGCGGACGTGCCACGGTGGTGATGCACGCCGATTCCACGCGTTCGGCGACAGCCTTCACTGCGGCGGAGACCTGGTTGTCGAGGCGGAAGATCGCCACGGCATCGGCCAGCTGCGCGGCCTGGTCTTCCATCGCACGCGCGGCGGCGGTGGCTTCCTCCACCAGCGCAGCGTTCTGCTGAGTGGTTTCGTCCATCTGCACCACGGTCTGGTTGACCTGCTCGATGCCGGCGCTCTGCTCCTGCGAAGCGGCAGAGATCTCGGCCATGATGTCGGTCACGCGCTGCACCGAGGCGACGATCTCGCCCATCGTGCTGCCGGCCTGGTGCACCAGGCTGGAGCCTTCGGTGACCTTGCCGACCGAATCGTCGATCAGGCCCTTGATCTCCTTGGCCGCAGCGGCCGAACGCTGGGCGAGGGTACGCACTTCGCTGGCGACCACTGCGAAGCCGCGACCCTGTTCACCGGCACGCGCGGCTTCCACGGCAGCGTTCAGCGCCAGGATGTTGGTCTGGAACGCGATGCCGTCGATCACCGAGATGATCTCGGCGATCTTTTTCGACGAGGCCTCGATGGCGGACATGGTACTGACCACCTGGCCGACCACGCTGCCGCCCTGGGAGGCAACAGACTGCGCGCCGATGGCGAGCTGGTTGGCCTGGCGGGCGTGTTCGGCATTCTGGCGCACGGTGGAGGTCAGTTCCTCCATCGAGGCTGCGGTTTCTTCCAGGTTGGCGGCCTGCTGCTCGGTGCGGCGTGACAGATCACTGTTGCCGGAGGCGATCTCGCCGGCGGCGAGCGTGATGCTCGAAGCGCTGGCCTGGATCTGGCCGACGATCTGGGTCAGCTGTGCGACGGTGGTGTTGGCATCGTCGCGCATCCGTGCGAACACGCCCTGGTAGTCGCCGTGCATGCGCGCGGTCAGGTCACCTTCGGCGATGGCCGACAGCAGCTGCGAGAGCTTGCCGAGGTTGTCATCGCTGACCGCCATCATCGCGTTGAGGTTTTCAAGCATGAGGCGGAAATCGTGATCGAAGCGCTGCGCGTCGCCACGGCGGCTGAAGTCGCCCGCGGCGGCGGCACTGGCCAGCTGCTTGATCTCGGCATTGATGCGGCCGAGGTTGGCCTTGACCGTGTCGACGGTGGTGGTCATTGCGGCCTTCTCGCCTGGGTAGCGCGCGATGTCGCGGCTGAGGTCGCCGACCGCGTACTGCTGCACCACATCCAGCACATCGTGCAGGGTCTGCACGTGGCTGCCGACCAGGGCGTTGGTCTCCTGCACCATCAGCCCATACTCACCGGGGAACGCACTGGCGTCGATGCGGTAGCTCAGTTCGCCGCCATCGTGGCGGCGGGCCATTTCGCGCTGGCCGTTGATTACTGCGTGCAGCTGCTGCTGCATGCCGGACATCGCCTCCAGCAGGCGGCCGGGCTCGTCGTGCGGCTGTGGGCCGATATGGCTGTCCAGCTTGCCGTTGGCGATGCCTTCGGCGACGGCGGTAGCCTGCTTCAGCGGGCGCGCGATACGGTTGCCGATGACCCAGCTCAGGGCCAGCACGATCAGCACCAGTACACCACCGGAGATCGCCATGATGGCGGTGAACACCAGCGCCTGCCGCTGCACGTCGTCCATGTAGACGCCGCTGCTGACCACCCAGTTCCACGGCGCGAACAGGCCGGCGTAGGCGACCTTCTCGACCTCGCCCTTGCTGCCCGGCTTGGCCCATCGATAGTTGACGAAGCCACCGCCGGCCTTGGCCGCTTCGACCTGGTCGTGATAGATGCGCACGCCGTCGTCGGTGCGGAAGTCCTTCATGTCCTTGCCGACCAGGTCCTTGCGGAACGGGTGCATCAGCAGGCGGTAGCCGGTGTCGTAGATGTTGAAGTAGTACGTATCGTTCTCGGCGCGCATCACTTCCAGGGCCTGCAACGCGGCGCTCTTCGCGGCGTCCTCGCTGAGTTCGCCGGTGCCGGCCAGACGGTGGTAGTGCTGAAGGATGCCGTAGCTGAGTTCGACCTGGGTCTTCAGCGCGGTCTTGCGGGTCTCAGTGAGGTCCAGGTACTGCATGCGGGCGGCGATCACCGAGAGCGCGATCACGCCGAGCGCGATGAGCAGCGTCAGCAGGTTGAGCTTGCGCCGGACGGAGAGATTGCTGAAGTAGTGTTGCCAGCGATGCAGGAGATTCATCGAGCAGGACCAGGTCGAAACGGGCGGGCGGCGCCGAGCCGGTCACGGCGGGACAAGCGGTGACAACCCCGTTATCGGCCGCTGGGGCGGGGGATTGAGGTGCGGTGTCGGAACGTATTCAGGTTTCCTTGCAGCGGCGGCTGCGGCGCTGCCTGCGGCAGGCTTTTGAAGCAACAGCAACAGCAACAGCAACAGCAACAGCAGTTGGTCGGCGGTCGCGAGTTGCGAGGGGGGCCGGGCCAGGGTGGGTTGGCGGGAGACGCCGTAAACCCGTCCATGAAGTGACCCCCGGGAGTTGGACGCCAGATCCAACCCCGAGGGATACATGA